>CAIYSK010000152.1 GCA_903928835.1 uncultured cyanobacterium | reverse complement strand
TGGCGAAATAGCACCAGGGTCTCGCTGACCAGGGCGATGGCGATCAGGGCAAAGGCGTAGGCGATCCAGGTGGCCTGGCCAGCCACGGCGAAGGCCTGGGGAATGTTGATCACCGCTGTAAGGGTGAGGCCGATGGTGGCCACGGCCTGGGCCGTGATGGCCACGGGCCCCAGGTTGCGCACGAGGCCCGCTGGTGGACAGGTTGTTTTCGGCGCCAGGGGAGGCTGTGCGTTAACACTCATCAATAGAGCCTAATTGTTTGCTGTCTAGGCGACTTCTATTTGTATTGCGTGAACCTTATTCTTGTTATCCGAGAGACAATTGATCTGCCTTTAACTTGATTTAACGAGTTCGTAACGACGAGTTTTGGTTGTGTCCCAGATAATTTCCTGGAATATTTTTCAATCGATGTCAACTGATAAAGCCAAAAAGTCCAGCATTGTGCTTCCAGAAGAGTCCAGTCTGGCCAGCCGATCTTCAGTTGATGCCCCTCGGCTGGTGTATGGCACAACTTCTTCGGAGTTCAGCGGAAGCCTGAACCTGGCCAATGATCGCAAGGGTCTGGACCGGAACAAAGCCGGCGACCGTGACGACGATCGGGACGGATACGTCAAGCCCCCGGCCCCGGCCAATCCCTTGCTTTCTACGCTCAATCTTTCACCGGTTCCCCCTGCCCCCGGCGCTGCCCCCATCGAGGCATTCCAAACGGAGATCTCCGCCTACGTGAATGTGGGTGGGAAGTTCTTCATTCTCTCCTCCGGTGGTGGCACCACCCTCCAGGTGACCGACGCCACCAATCCTTTGGCGCCCGCCCTGAACCGGAGGGTTGATTTGGGGGCTTACACCAGCCAGGCGGTGGCCACCTACGGCACCCTGGTGGCCCTTGCCCTTTCCCCCAGCGACTACGGCACCACGGCCGGCAAGGGACTGGTGCGCTTCTACCGGATCGACGCAGCAGGCAGCCTCACCGTGGTGAAGGATGTGGAGGTGGGTTACCTGCCCGACAGCATCGCCTTTGATGAAGATGGCCGAAAGCTGGTAATCGCCAACGAGGGCGAGCCGATCAAGGACTATGCGATCGATCGCGCCGGCAGCATCGGCATCATCGACATCAAGGGCAAGCAGGGCAAAGAGACGTTCACCTACACCGACCTCGGCTTTGCCGGGCTGACCCTGCCGCCAGGTATCCGCCTCTCCGGGCCCGCCGGCACCACCCAGGCCACGGATATGGAGCCTGAGTACGTCTCGATCCACGGCAAGTACGCCTACGTGACCTTGCAAGAGAACAACGGCGTCGCCAAGGTCAACCTCAAAACCAACACGATCGAGAAGATCTTCGCCCTGGGCACTGTTGATTACAAGACCTTGCTGGTGGATCTCAGCGACAAGGATGGTGGAATCAAGCCCCTCCTCGGTCAGAACTACGAGGGCCTGCGCATGGCTGACGGCATCGCCGCCTTCAGCACCAGGGACAAGGACTACTTCATCACCGCCAACGAAGGCGACGGCCGTGACTACGGCACCTACCTCGACGAGGCCCGCGGCAGCGGCAACGCCAACCGCGTAAAGCGCCTCACCGATGACGCAACGGCCGGGAGCCTTGACCGCATCACCACCTTCGGTAGCCGCGGCGTCAGCATCTTCGATGCCAACACCGGCGCCTTGGTGTGGGACAGCGGCAACACCCTCCAGACCATTGCCATCGCCGCCGGCGTCTATGACGACGGTCGCAGTGACGACAAGGGCGTTGAGCCCGAAGGGGTGGTGGTCAAGAAGCTGAACGGCCGCACCTACGCGATCGTCAGCATGGAGCGCACCACCAGTTCGATGCTGGCGGTGTTTGATGTCACCAAGCCAGCGGAAACCCGCTTCGTAACCAGCACCGTGCTCCCCGGCAATGTGTCACCCGAGGGCTTGACGGTGATCTCCGCCGAGGACAGCCCCACCAAGCGCGATCCGCTGGTGGTGTCGAACGAGGTTTCGAACACCCTGGATTTCATTGATTTGGAGGCCATGATCTTGGCCCCTCCAGTGGCTGGTGCTGGCACCTTCGCCTCCACCATGCTCAAGGACGTGGCTGGAGGCCCCGAGCTCAAGATCAGCAGCCTGATCACCTTCGGTGAATTCACCAACGGCCTCAACCCCGGCGATAGCGTTTTTACGCCGGTCGGGGTTCCCGATGGCATGGGGGCCTACGACAACCGTGATGGCACCTATACCTTGTTAGTGAACGCCGAAGTTGGCCCCGGTAAGGGTTATGGCTACACCGTGGATGGCCTCAACCCTGGCGTGGATGGTGCCCGGATCAGCAAATTCATCATTGACAAGGACATCGACGATGACGCCAGTAATGGTTTCCAATCCAAGGTGATTGCCGGTGGACTTGCCTACAAGCAGGTGATCAGCCCCGACCCCAACTTTGCCAAAGGAGCGATGAATCGCTTCTGCGGCGCCAACTTGATTAAGGCCGGCGCCTTCCAAGGCCGTGGCTTTGCCAACACGATCTTCCTGATGGGCGAGGAAAGCGCTCCAGGGAATCGTTTCTTCGCCCTGGATCCCTCGTGCGAAAAGCTCTACCACGTGCCCGGTTTTGGCTACGGCGGTTGGGAATCGGCTACGGCCCTCGATACCGGTAGTTCCAGCACCGTGGCCGTGATGTTGTTCGACGATGCGAACGCCCCGCTTTACCTGTGGGTGGGTTCCAAGTTGGCTGGCAGTACTGACTTCCTGGAGCGTAATGGCATGGCCGCTAGCAGCGGTTCGCTCTATGCATGGAAGGCTGATGGCATCGCCGCCACCCCTGCCGGGCTTGGTGCGGTCGCCCTGAATACTGCTGTTGCAGGCGAATGGGTGAAACTTGGTACTGGCGCGGAGATCGCAGCTCTCCCCGACGCAGCAGCCCTACGCACCCTTGCCTTTGGCAAGGGTGCCATGCAGTTCACCCGAATCGAGGATGGCGATGTGAGCCCCCTCACCGGCAAGCAGGCGGTGTTTAACAGCACCGGCGGCAGCTCGCCTGATCTCTACGGCTCCACCTACATCATTGATTTGGCGACGGCCTTTGGTGCCGACGGTTTGCTCAAGACTGGTCTCACCACCAACTTGCGGGTTTTGGTAGACACCGACAAGCAAGCTGGCCTGGATCGCCAGCTTGGCGTCCGTAACCAGGACAACTTGGCCTGGGGTACCGACAACTTCATCTACATCCAAGAGGATCGCTCCCTCGCCGCTGGCACTGCCGACGGCCAATTCGGCAGCCAGGAGGCGTCCATCTGGAAGGTGGATCCGTTGACTGGTACCACCACACGCTGGGCCCAGATTGACCGCAGTGCCGTGCCCATCGCCTATGGCCAGACCGATTCCTCGCCCCTCGATGGGGGGAACTGGGAGTCGTCGGGGATCATCGATGTCTCTGACATCTATGGCGGATCGCCAGGCAGCTTCTTCCTGGGCAACGTGCAGGCTCACAGCCTCCTCAATGGCAACATCAATGGTGCCGGCTACCTGGCGGAAGGCGGCCAGATTGATCTGTTCCAGCAAACCTTGCCGCTGCTCTGATCCCTTTGGATCAGCTTGAGTGCACGATTTGGCCCCTCCGGAT
>CAIYSK010000151.1 GCA_903928835.1 uncultured cyanobacterium | reverse complement strand
CGATGGCCAGGGCATCAACTTTCGTTTTGGCAACGAAATCGGCGGCTTCAGCCGGATCGGTGAGCAGTTGGCTGTGGTCGAGTTTGCCCTCGAAGCCGTGGCCGTCTTCGGCTTCACCCATGCCGGTTTCAAGCGATCCCAGGCAACCCAGTTCGCCTTCCACACTCACGCCAATGGCGTGGGCCACATCCACCACTTCCTTGGTGACAGCCACGTTGTACTCGTAGCTGGCAGGCGACTTGGCATCCGCCATCAGCGAGCCATCCATCATCACGGAGGTGAATCCGTTGGCGGCTGCACCAAAGCAGGTGGCGGGGCTGTTGCCGTGGTCCTGGTGCATGACCACCGGGATGTCGGGATAGGTCTCAACGGCAGCCAGGATCAGGTGGCGAAGAAAATTCTCACCGGCATACTGACGGGCGCCACGGGAGGCCTGCAGGATGACGGGGCTGTCGGTTTCATAGGCAGCCTCCATGATCGACTGGACCTGCTCGAGGTTGTTGACGTTGAAGGCGGGGATTCCATAGCCGTTTTCAGCGGCATGGTCGAGCAGAAGCCGAAGGGGGACTAGCGCCATGGAAAAACCTCTCGGGCAGGGGTAGAAACTGCGGCCGACTCTAGGGGATGCCCTGGGGCTTCTTCAGCCACAAAATCCGTTCCGTGCCCAGTCGCAGCAGCGTTGACTGAGCACCCCTTCCGCCAGGCCTGGAACCATCGGCCGTCCTTGGGCTATGGCTTGACTCCACCAGCTGTGCAAACGCTCCAGCGGGGCAATCCGACCGTCCTCCCAGGTGCGCGTAAAGGCCCACTGGGGATCGGGCTCAATGGCGTGCAGGGGTTCACCCCCCTGGGATTGCCAAAGTCCAAAGCCATGGACGTAGTCGGATTGGTTGTCGGAGCCCAGCACCACCGTGCCCCCACTGCCATACAGCTCAATCCAGTAGCCCCGGCCCCGGCGGGTCACGGAGGCCAAATTCACCGAGGCCGGCACGAGGGTTCCGCTGCCACTTTCAAGCTCCAGCTGAACCAGGGCAATGTCCTCGGCATCCACGGTGGCGAGGGATGGCTTGCCCTGGCTTGTCCGAAGGTCTTTGTCTTGGGACAAGGGCCTTTGGTGGATGGCCGTCGAGAGCTGGGCCCGCAGGCTGCGGGTGGGACCTACCAGCCAATGCAGGGTGTCAAAGGCATGGGTACCGAGGGCTCCGAGCACGCCGCCCCCCTCTGAGCGCTGGGAATACCAGTTCCAGGGGCGACTTCCATCGGCCCGACTGCCCATCAGCCAGTCGAGCTTCACCAAATAGAGCTCACCGAGTACCCCGCTCTTGACCAGGGCGTCGAGTTGCTGAAACAGGGGCACGGCCCGGTATTCGAAATCCACGGCCACCGTGAGATTTTTACTGAATGCCAAGCGCTGCAGCTCCTCCCCATCTTCGGCGCAAAGGGCTACGGGTTTTTCCAACATCACGTGCTTGCCGGCCTCGAGGGCTTGCCTAGCCAGGTCAAAGCGTGGTGCTGGTGGTGTGGCGATCACCACCGCATCGATCGCTGGATCGTCCAAGAGCGCGGCGTAATCGCTGTGGCCAGGTAGCTCAGCTTTTTGGCAGGCGGTCTGGAGGCGCTCCTGGCGTGGATGCCAGAGGGCGACGGGTTCGGTATGGCCGCAGGAGCGGAGGGCGGGCAAGTGGACCTTTTCGCCAAAGCCCAGGCCGGCAATAGCCACCCGCAGGGGGGGCTCGAAGCTGCTCATGACACCACACCACGCTCCCTAGCTGCTGTGCAAGAGCCTTCGATGACAGCGCTGATCAGGTTGTCGCCGGCGGCGGGCAGCCATTCGGCTTTGAACTGGGGGATGCCATTAATCGACGTGTCCCGGAACAGCTGTTGGTCGCAGTCAATATCCATCACATACAAATCGGCCATCCGCTTCGGTTTTGGCCCGGATTCACCAGTGGTGCCGCTGTCTGGGGCCCCTGAATTAGGAGGTTGAAATCGGCTCAACACTGAGAGATTGCCCGTTTTAGTAGCCCGGAGGCTGCCGGAATCCCACCACTGCCGGCCTTCTGCGGTCGATGGAACTTCCTGCCAATTCACGGGGCCGGCTAGGGCCACCGATGGCAGACAACCAAGCCAAACAACCAACCCGGCTAGAAGGCCAGCGAGGGGAAAAGCTAGGCGGGTTGCAAGGGCCGAACCAATGGTCTTGAGCCCGGCGATCCAGTGTTGGGCCATCAGGCGGCCACGGCTTGTTGGCAGCCGTGCATCTTCAGCAGGGCGGTCAAGGTGCCTTTGAATTCCGTCCGCGACACGATGGTGTCCACAAAGCCGTGGTCTCGCAGGTACTCGGCGGTTTGGAAGCCTTCGGGGAGCTTTTCGCGCAGGGTTTGCTCGATCACCCGGCGACCAGCGAAGCCAATCAAAGCCTTGGGTTCGGCCAAAATGAGATCACCCAACATGGCGAAGCTGGCGGTTACGCCGCCCGTGGTGGGGTACGTGAGCAAGGGCAAATACAGCAGTCGCTCCTCCCGGTGGCGATGGAGGGCCCCTGAGATCTTGGCCATTTGCATCAAGCTGAGCATCCCTTCCTGCATGCGCGCTCCCCCCGAAGCGCACACAATCAAAACGGGATAGCGGCGCGCGGTTGCTGCCTCGATCATTCGGGTCAATTTCTCGCCCACCACCGAACCCATTGATCCGCCCATGAAGCGGAAATCCATCACTCCTAGGGCTAGGGGAACCCCATTGGTACGGCAGAAGCCTGTAATCACCGCATCCCGCAGACCTGTGGTCTGTTGGCTGTCCCGGATCCGATCGGCATAGCTGCGGCGGTCCTTGAAGGTCAAGGGGTCCATGGGTGCCAGGTCTGCATCGAGCTCTTCAAAGCTGCCGGCATCGGCAATCAGTCGGATGCGCTCGGCACTATCAATGCGGTGGTGGTAGCCACAGCCTTTGCAGACGCTGGCATTGGTCACCAGATCCTTGCGATAGACCACCAGGGCGCAGTCGGGGCATTTGCTCCAGAGCCCATCGCCCTCTTCAGGTTCCTGGGTGGCCCGCACCACCGGCGCATTTTTTTGGCGATCGGCGAACCAGTCGAAGAGCGACATCGAAGGAATGTGCCTGAGTGCTTGACCCTATTTAAGGCAGCTCAGCTCACAATCCCCAGGATTCGGATCCAAGGGGCGGGCCCGCCCAGCCAAACCGCGAACCCCCCAGCGGCGAGGAAGGGCCCAAACGGAAAAGGTTGGTGGCGCCCAAGCCTGCCGCTGAGTCGCCCTAAAACGCCGATGATTGCGCCAGCAAAGATGGCCAACAGCACCGCGACCCCCAGCCCGATGAGGCCCAGCCAGGCACCGAGCAGGGCCGCCAGCTTGGCGTCGCCGAGACCCAGGGCTGGCCGACCCATCACCTTCTGCGCGAGGGCGCTCACTGCCTCAAAGCCCACCAGGCCAAGGCCGGCGGCTAAGAGGTGCTGACCAATCAGCTCCCGGGCAAGCTCAGGCCCCTGAATCCAGCCGAGCCCCGCGGTGAAGAGCAAGCCCAAGAGAAGTCCGCTCCGGCACAGCGGTTCTGGCAACCACAGGTGATCGAGGTCGATCAGCACAAGGGGCAGGAGCCAACTCACCAGGACCCAACCGGCCCCGATCAGAGCGAGGGGAGCAGCACCTGGACCCATGGCCGTGGGGGCGGCCATGGTGACGGCAACCCACAACCCTGCGCTCAGCAATTCCACCAGGGGGTAGCGCGGTGAAATCGGTGCCCCGCAATGGCGGCAATGGCCCCGCAGCCACAACCAGCCGAAAACGGGTACGTTTTCAAACCACTGCAGCTGGGTACCGCAGCGTGGACAGTGGCTTGGCGGCAGGACCACCGATTCCTGTCGCGGCAGGCGCCAGGCCACCACATTGAGGAAGCTGCCGAGGCAGGCTCCCAAAATGGCGGCAGCGATGGGTAAAGCAATGGTCAGATTGGGCTCTATCACGCTTGCAATTCACCCCAGGTGCGGGGAGCTGGCTGTTTCGACATCCGCAGGCGGGCCCCTTGACCGCGCTTAGAGCGCCCAAGAATCCACTCCATCGCAATGAATTGCTCGTCTGGCAACAGGATTGGGGTGTCAAACACCACCCGGCCCTGCTGGCCCGGCTGCCCCTGGACCCCGCCCTGAAGCACGACGCCAAAGGGATCACGACCCATGGGGCACTGCTGCTGGTACTGAAACAGCACATGGCGAGCGGCCCGTAGGACCTGCTGGCTATCGATTTGATCCAAACGCAAAACGGGAGCAGCAGATGAAGCTGCTCCCGCAATCGTGAAGGAAGGGGTGGGTGCGGCGAAGGAAATCGTCCTCACCTGTCGACTTGTGGTATCAGTTTAAGGGGGATGGCTGTATTCGGCTTATTTCTTCTTCTCTTCGATCATGCGGTGAATGATCGGGGTAAGGATCAACTCCATGGCGAAGCCCATCTTGCCGCCATCTACAACGATTGATGTGGGGCTGGACATGAAGGAGTCTTGGATCATGTTCAGCAAGTAGGGGAAGTCGATGCTCCATTTTTCCCGTGCCCCTTTTCGGAAGTGAATGATCACGAACGACTCATCCGGGCTAGGGATGGGTCGAATCATGAAGGGGTTTGAGGTGTCAACCGTTGATACCCGTTGGAAGTTGATATCGGTACGGCTGAACTGGGGACAAATGTGGTTGATGTAGTCCGGCATCCTGCGCAGGATGGTGTCCACGGTGGCCTCGGCGGAATACCCCCGCTCGGCGTTGTCGCGCGCAATTTTTTGGATCCATTCCAGGTTCGTGATCGGTACAACACCGATCAGAAGATCCACCAACGAAGCGACGTCATGCTCATTGGTGACGACTCCGCCGTGCAGACCCTCGTAGAAAAGCAGGTCGGTTCCCGCTTGGATCGGCTCCCATGGCGTGAATTGGCCAGGTTCGAGGTTGGTACTGAGCCGACCGTTGTGTTCGGCTGCCTCCTCAAGGCTGTGCAGGTAATAGCGCTTCTCGCCGCCTCCGGTTTCGCCGTAGGTCTTGAAAAGCTCCTCAAGCTTGTCGAACAGGTTGGCGCAGGGGCCGAAGTGGGAGAACTTTTTTCCCTCGGAAACCGCCTTTGCCATGGCCTCCTTCATCGGGCCCCGCTCATAGCGGTGGTAGCTATCCCCCTCGATCACAGCAGGGGTGATCTCCTCCCTGTTGAAGATGTACTCGAAAGCCCTTTTGACGGTGCTCGTTCCTGCGCCAGAGGAACCGGTAACGGCCACAACCGGGTGACGTTTCGACATCGGCGCAGGGGGGAGAAAAACTGGGCTCAATTTTGGCAGGTCATTGGCCCCTTCCTCAACGCGGGCCTAGAGCGCTGCCAAAAGTTGATCGCCCATGGCCCGGCAACCCAGCAGGGTGCAGCCAGGGGCCATGAGATCGCCGGTGCGATAGCCGGCGTCGAGCACCCGGTCGACGGCCCCCTCGAGGTCGGCGGCGGCGGCCCCTTGCTGGAGGCCGACCCGCAACAGCATGGCGGCGCTGAGCACCATGGCCATGGGGTTGGCCTTGTCCTGGCGGGCGATGTCGGGGGCGGAGCCATGGATGGGTTCGAACAGTCCAGGTCCGCTCGATCCCAGGGAAGCGGAGGGGAGCATGCCGATGGAACCGGTGAGCATGGCGGCCTCATCGCTGAGGATGTCTCCGAACAGGTTGCTGGTAAGCAGCACGTCGAATTGCTTGGGCGTGCGCACCAGTTGCATCGCCGCGTTATCCACGTACATGTGGCTGAGTTCCACGGCCGGGTAGTCGGCATGGATGGCCTCAACGCGGTCACGCCAGAGCTGGCTTACATCGAGGACGTTGGCCTTGTCCACGGAGCAGAGGCGCCCCCCCCTTTGGGTTGCCAGATCAAAGCCAACCTTGGCGATCCGATCAATTTCGTAGTCCGAGTAAGCCATGGTGTTGAAGGCACGTACACGCCCATCGGCTTCCACCCGCCCCTTGGGGGTGCCGAAGTAAACGCCGCCGGTGAGCTCCCGAACCACCACCAGGTCAACCCCCTCGATCACCTCGCGCTTGAGGCTGCTGGCATCGACCAGGGCAGGAATGATTTTTACCGGCCGCAGGTTGGCGAAGAGGCCAAGCCCTGCCCTGAGGCCGAGTAAGCCCGTTTCGGGGCGCTTCTGGCGCGGCAAGCTGTCGTATTGGGGGCTGCCAATCGCAGCGAGCAGAACCGCATCGGCGCGCTTGCATGCTTCCAGGGTGCTTTCGGGTAAGGGTTCGCCCGTGGCATCAATGGCTGCCCCCCCCATGGGCTGTTCGTCGTAGATGAGCTCAAAACCGTGGCGGCGGCTCACGGCATCCAGCAGCTGGCGGGTCACCGCGGTGATTTCGGGGCCGATGCCGTCGCCGGGAAGCAGGGTGATCCGGTAGCTCGTCATCGCAGGTACCGCGGGGCGTTAGGGCAGGCCGCGAGGCTACTGGCTGGTTGCTTTGGGCCCAGAGGCTTGCAGCTTGCGCAGGGTCTTCGCCATGTCGGGGAGCTTGTTGAAGGCAGCGGAACAGCGCAACCACAGGCGGTTCGGGATGGCGGGATAGCCACTCACCACCTCACCGGCAGCCACTTCGCCATGGATGCCGGATTTGGAGGAGGCGATGGCTCCATCGCCGATCACGGCGCGGTTTGCGACCCCCACCTGCCCGGCCAGGATCACCCCATGACCAAGTTTGGCGCCACCGGCAATGCCCACCTGGGAGGCCAGGGCGCAGCCTTTGCCGGTGGTTACCCCATGGCCGATCTGGACGAGGTTGTCGATCTTGGTGCCAGCGCCAATCCGGGTTTCGCCCACCGATGGGCGATCGATGGTGGTGCCGCAGCCCACCTCCACCGCCTCTTCCAGCACCACCAACCCCGTTTGGGGCATTTTTCGCCAACCCTGGGCCGTGGGAACAAAGCCAAAACCCTCGCTGCCCACCACCGCGTTCGAATGCACCACGCACTGGGCTGCCAAGCGACTGCCTGGGTGGAGCACGGCTCCGGAATGGATTTCACATCCTTTCGCCAGTTGCACGTCCTCGTAGAGAACGGCGCCGGCATGGAGGGTGCAGCCTTCAGCGATGGTGCAGGCCTCGCCCACCACCACATGGGGGCCGATATGGACGCCGGATCCGATGGTGGCGCTGGAATCCACCACCGCAGTTGGATGAATTCCCGGTGGTTTGAGCTTGCGGGGGTGCAGGCAGTCGAGGGATTCAGCAAAGGCGAGCCGGGGATCCTTGAGGGCCACCCAAGCCAAGCCTTGGGCGGTGGCAATCCCTTGCAACTCCTGATCTGGAGGCAGGAGGACCGCCGAGGCCCTTGTATTTCCAAGGGCCATGGCTAGGGCATTGCCCCGCTCCAGAAAACTCAATTGCCCAGGTGTGGCTTGGTCCAGGGCATTGGCGCCTTGGAGCTCGGGATCGCTGGCGAGATGCCGT
>CAIYSK010000150.1 GCA_903928835.1 uncultured cyanobacterium | reverse complement strand
GTCAACGCAACAATGGCGAGAGCCTAAGGGGCCTTCTGGAGCCATCGCTGCCAACGCCAGTGTCCAAGCAGCTGCTGCCGATCAGGGGGCAGGGAGCCCAACTGTGGCTTCTGCCCCTGCATGGGGCTGCATGGCAGGTGCTTTCGGCCCAGGAAATTCTCTGGGGCCAAGGCTTGGCCCCCTTGGGTAGCCAGCGCTATTGGTACAGCAGGGCGGCCATGCGGGAGGTGTTGGCGGAAGCCCTGGGATGCGGCCCGGCGGCGGTGCCTTTGCACAGTCCCCCGGGTCACCCCCCGCAGCTGGAGGGCGGTTGGATCAGCCTCAGCCATAGCCGTGATGGGGTGTTGCTGGGCTATGCCCCCGTGCCCATTGGGGTGGACCTCGAGCGGGTTGATCGGCCCTTGGATGGTCGGGCCTTGGCCGAGCGTTTTTTCCCTCCTGAGGAAGTCGATCAGCTACACCAGTTGCCCGGTGATCGCCTGCGTCTGGCCGTGTTGACCAGCTGGGTGGCCAAGGAGGCGGCGATCAAGTGGCGCCAGCGAACGCTGGCAGCGGAACTCAGCTGCTGGCGTTTTGATCACGGTGATGGCCGGCTCCATCACCTGCGCGAAGGCTTGGAGCTCACGCCCCAAGTGGGCCAGAGCGGCGGCTGGCTCTGGGCGGCAGTGCTGGACTGAGCTGTTGGGCCAGTCCTGGACTGGCTCCTATCCTTGGCCCTCAGCCAGCAGGGGCGCCATGGATCGAGAGCTGCTGATGGCCCCACGCACCTTCGGCCTGGTTGGCCGCCTGATGCTGGGTTTGATGGCCGGGGCGCTACCTGCGACGGCTTTACCTGCGATGGCCCTGCCCCTGGCACCGGCCCATGGGGCCGGTGATCCGGCCACCGCCGGAGATGATCGGGCGGTACTTGAAGGGTTTTTGACTGGTGCGCCGCTCACCAATCGGCGCTTGCTGGATGATTTGGCCCGCACGGAATGGAGCCCCCAGGAGATCAGGGAGGCCCTGGTGAAGGTTTACGGCGTGAAGGTGGACCGGGTGTCGCGTTTTTTGGATTCACCGGCCGGCCGTGTCCTGGTGGATCAGCACGTGGAGGGTTGGTCCCCCTGGCTGTCTCCCCAACTCAAGGCCTATGGGTTGCGTTCGGCCATCTTGAAGGCCTCACGCCAGGAGGCCCTCTCCGCCGCAGGGGTGGTGGCTGCTTTGCCCGTGCGCTTCTGGTTGCCCCAGACCACGGCTGAGGCCCGCAGGACCAATCCCGATCCGGTGTGCCCAGCCCAATGCGGCGATTCCGTTTTGGCCCATTTGGCTTTTTTGATGGCCTCGCTGCAAGTGGGAGCGATGGGCCGTTAGGCCCTGGCCATCACCAGATGGTGGGTCAGTTGCTGGGGAATGGCTTGGTTCAGCCGTTGCCCAAAGCCCCGGTGGAGGAGCTCGAGCTGGATGGCGGTAAGGGGTTGGTTGCCTAGGGCCTCAAGTTGCGTGCGGTAGCTGCTGCCATCGGCGAGCCAGCGGGCGATGCGAGCCGGTGAGATTTCGAGTTCCAGGGATTCGTCCCAGAGCTCGCTGCTCACGGTCCATCCGTGGGATCCCAACCAGCCACTGGCGATCCGCTGATTGGTTTCGCCGGCTTCCAGCCCAGCCCTTTCCTGGTCTGCAAGCTCCTTGAGCAGATCAATCAGGTTGGATTGGAAGCTTTCATTGACCTGGGTGATTGGTTGGGCCTTGATGGCAGCCAGCAAACCCGTGGCCGGACCAATCCGGGGGGTGCTGAACAGCAGTCGCCATTGGCCCTGGGGGCTGATTAACCCCTCGAGGGCGGTGAGCCAGGCTTCGACCCCGCTGGGTTCGAGTTGGCGCCAGGGTTGGCGGGCTGCGATCCATTCGAAGCGGGCCCCCTTGGTTTGCAAGCAGCTGGTCAACACCTCGGGTTGGTCCGGGGGACACACCACCACCTGGGGTTGGCGGAGGGCATCGAGCAGCTGCAGCTGCGCGGCTAATCGCTCCTGATCGGAGCCATGGCCCACCGTGATCACCACCTCACCTTCCGGGGTGGCCTCGAGGGGGTCGAGGGCCCAGAGCAGGGAATGGGCCTCCAGGATCAGCACCCGATCGTGGCGCTGCCACGGGGCCCCCTCCCACAGCCTGCGGCGGAGGGCGTCGAGGCGTTCCCCTTCCGCGGTGGCTTGCCGTTGCAACCAGCGCTCCAGCTGGGGATCGTCGGGGCTACTGCTCAACACATCGCCTTGGTCGGCTGCCGTTTCGGCCGCGGCGGCGAGCTGGGCGGCCCGGCGGCGCTGGAGACGTTGGCGCAGCGCCCCCTCCCAGCCCAGTTGGCCTGGCTGCCAAAACACCTCTCCCTGGAGGCTTGTCGGCAGGTACTGCTGGGCCACCCAGTGCTCGGCATAGGCATGGGGGTACCGGTAGCCGGCGCCATCGCCAAAGGCCTTGCCATCGCGGTTCCCATCGCGGAGGTGGGCCGGCACCTGTTGCTTGTTGGCCGTTTTGACGCTTTTGAGGGCATCAAAAAATCCCAGCAGGCTGTTGCTCTTTTCGGCGCCGGCGAGATACAGCGCTGCCTGGGCTAGGGGGTACAGCCCTTCGGGCAAGCCCACCCGTTCAAAGGCCGCGGCACAGGCTTCCACCACCACGATGGCTTGGGGATCGGCGAGGCCAATGTCTTCCCCGGCGGAGATCAACATGCGCCGGAAGATGAAGCGGGGGTTTTCGCCGGCCTCCACCATCCGCGCCAGCCAAAACAGGGCGGCATCGGCATCGGAGCCCCGCAGCGATTTGATGAACGCACTGATGGTGTCGAAGTGGGCGTCACCTTGTTTGTCGTAGAGCACCGCCCGCTGTTGGATGGATTCCTCGGCGATGGCGAGATCGATGCTGATCAGGCCATCGCCGTTGGGGGCGGTGGTTTCGACGGCGAGCTCCAGGGCGTTGAGCAAGCTGCGGGCATCGCCGCCGGCCACATCCAGCAGGTGCTCGCTGGCTTCCTCACTGATCACGATGGGGCGGTCCCCGTATCCCACCTCGCGATCCTTCAGGGCCCGATGAAGAAGTTGACGCAGGTGGGCAGGCTCGAGCGGTTGCAGCCGGAAGAGGCGTGAGCGGCTCACCAGAGCCTTGTTCACTTCGAAGAAGGGGTTTTCGGTGGTGGCCCCAATCAGGGTGAGGGTGCCGTTCTCCACCCAGGGCAGCAGGGCGTCCTGTTGGGCACTGTTGAAGCGATGGACCTCATCGATAAACAGGGTGGTGCGAAGGCTGTGGCGCTCCAGCCTTTCTTTGGCCGCATCCACTTCGATCCGCAGATCCTTCACCCCTGCCAGCACGGCGTTCAGGCTGCTGAAATGGGCTCTGGTGCTCCCGGCAATGATTCGGGCCAGGGTGGTTTTGCCTACGCCGGGGGGGCCGTGCAAGATCAGATTGCCGACCCGATCGGCGGCGATGGCTCGCCGCAAGAGGCGCCCTTGGCCGAGGATTCCTTCCTGGCCAACGAAGTCGTCCAGGGTCTTGGGCCTCAGCCGATCGGCCAGGGGGGCCACCTTGGCCAGGATTGTTTCGCGGTGGTGCCCAAACAGGTCACTCAAGGTCCCTCAAGGCTGCTGGGAGCCATCGGCGCTTACAGCCATCATCGGGCCTATGGCGATACGCTCCGCCCATGGGCGCCCTTTCCCCAAAGTTGATGAAGCGGATCGCTCCCTTGCTACCTGCAGCGTTTGCCAGCTGGCTGCTGCTGGCCGGTTGTCAATCCAATTCATCCGATTCCCAACGGGTACCGCGGGTGCAATCCCAGTCGGTGGGCATGGCGCCATTTCCCAACAGCATCGAAACGGTGAGCACCCTGGAAGCGGCCTCCGAGGTGCAGTTGGCCGCCCAAGCCAGCGGTCGAATTGTGCAGTTGCTGGTGAGGCAGGGCGATCGGGTGCAACGGGGCCAGTTGCTCCTGGTGTTGGACCAGGCCCAGTTGCGGGCGGAGGTGGCGAGCCTGCGGGGCCAAATGCAAACCAACAAACTCAACTACGAGCGCTTCAACTATTTGGTGAAGCAGGGTGCGGCCAGTTCTCTGCAACGGGATGAGTATCGCCAGGCCTATATCGCGGCCCGGGAGGCCTTGGCTGCCCGCCAGGCCGATTTGGCGTTCAAGGCCCTGCGTTCGCCGATTTCTGGCACCGTGGCTGATTTACAAGTGAAGGCTGGCGATGTGATCCAAGCGGGTTCACCGCTCACCAAAGTGATTGGTGAGAGTCGGCTGTTGGCCCGCATTGATGTGCCAGCGATCTATGCGCCCCAACTCAGGCCTGGGCTGACGGTTGAGTTGATCGATCCGATCCGCAACACCCCCATGGAGAAAGGAGTGGTGGACTCGGTGGATCCAGGGGTGGCGGTGGCCAGCCAATCGGTGCTGGCCAAAGCGGCCTTTGCCAATCCCAAGGGCTTGCTGCGCAATGGCTTGCGGGTGAGAACCAGGCTCATCCTTGGCACCGAGGAAGCCCTCGCCGTGCCCTTCACAGCCGTCAGCCAACTGGCCGGCCAGAGCTTTGTCTATGTGGTGGGCAGCCGCGCTGATCTCGAGCGCCGGCCGGGCCGGGCCGATCTGCAGGCGTTGCGGCAACAGCCAGTCCACACCAAGTTTGCGATTCAAACCCCCGTGCTGCTT
This sequence comes from uncultured cyanobacterium, assembly GCA_903928835.1. Classification (GTDB taxonomy): domain Bacteria; phylum Cyanobacteriota; class Cyanobacteriia; order PCC-6307; family Cyanobiaceae; genus Cyanobium_A. Next base: position 10,589 of record CAIYSK010000150.1, on the reverse strand, counting down.
GGCCCCCTGCAGGGCAACCGTTATCCGGTGCTTCGGGGCTTACGGCCTGGCCAGCGGGTGATCACCACGGGTCTGTTGAATTTGCGGCATGGCGCACCGGTCAAAACGGCGCGCATCAATTAACTTGCGGCCAAACGTCTATCTGCTGTGCATCGCGTCCCCGTTTTGGCCAACCCCCAACCGGCCCGAGCACTGAGAGCCCAACCTTTGACTGGTTTGCCCTTTTCAGGCCTGATCGGCCTGCCCTTGCTAGGGCTGATCGCCCTGGCTGGCTGTGGCGCGAAACCTCCGGCCAAGCCGCCCCTGGTGGTTCAGGTGGCAACGATTGGTAAGGCCAGCTTTAGCCCCACCATCGAGGTGGTGAGCGTGTTGGCCTCCACCACCGATGTGACCCTGCGGCCCGAAGCGGATGGCCGTGTGGTGAAGATTTTGGCGACCCAAGGCCAGCGGGTGAAGGCTGGCCAGCCGATCCTGGTGTTGGACCATGTGCAGCCCAAGGCTGAACTCAATTCCAGTATTGCGGGCGCGCGTAAGGACCGGGTGAATGCCGAGCGTTATATCTTTTTGAATCAACAGGGGGCTGTTTCCACCCGCGATCGGGACTATTACGTCACCCAGGCGATCCAAACATCCCAGCAGGTGCGCGCCAACGCGGCAACCCTGGGCTACAAGTATGTCACGGCTCCAATTGCTGGTGAAATTGGCGACCTGGATTCCGTCAAGCTTGGCGATTACATCCGCCAGGGTCAGGCGATTACCGGCATTGTCGATAACTCCACCCTGTGGACCTTGATGGATGTGCCCGCCACCTTGGCCTCCAGGGTGCGACTGGGACAGGCTGTTTTACTGCAAAGCCAGGGCAAACCCCCGGTGAATGGCACCGGCAAGGTGGTATTTATCTCCCCCTATTTCGGTGTAAGCGGAAGTACGTCTTCTCCCAATACGGTGTTGGTGAAGGCTGAATTTCCCAACCTCACCGGCAAACTCAAAACCGGCCAGTCCGTGCGCAATCGCATTATTACCGGCGCATCCCGCCAGCTCTCCTTGCCGGTGCAGGCCGTGATGATGCAGGCCCAACAACCGTTTGTGTACCGCATTTTTCCGCTTTCCCAAATGCTGCCCAAGATCAGGGCCTCCACCCAAATACCCCCGGCGCAAAAGCAGAAACTGGAAGCCCTTCCCCCCCGAACGCCGATCGTGGTGCAAACACCGGTCACCTTGGGTCAGCTGGAGAACAACAGCTACCCGCTGCTTTCTGGTTTACGGGCTGGTGATCGTGTTGTCGTTAGTAACACGGCGCTGTTGCGCAACGGCATGCCTGTGGCCTTGGCCAACGGGGGCAACTAGAAAACGCCATGTCTCTCTCCGATAATTTCATTAAACGGCCCGTTCTGACGACCGTTTGCAGCATCTTGATCGTATTGGTGGGACTCATTGCTCTTCCCACCCTGCCCATTGAAAACCTCCCCAATATTGCGCCGCCCCAGATTCAGGTGACGGCCACCTATGGCGGGGCCAATTCCTTGGTGACAGAGCAGGCCGTCACGAATGTGCTGGAGCAGCAGATTAATGGTGTTCCGGGTGCGGCCTATATCTCTTCATTGAGTTCAAATACTGGCCAAAGCACGGTTAACGTCTTTTTTGACCAGGGAACAGATGTCAATATTGACCAGGTTAATGTTCAGAATCGGGTTACTCTTGCGAACCCCCAGCTCCCGGATCAGGTTAAATCCACTGGGGTGTCGGTCATCCAGACAACCCCTTCTATTCTACTCGCCTATCAGGTGTCCTCGACTGAAGGACAATTTGACGCTCCCTATATCAATGGTTTGATCTATCAGCAACTTTTCTATCAGCTTGAGCGCATACCAGGAGTTGCCCAAGCCCAGCTGTTTGGCGGTAGCAATCCTGCCTTCTGGTTGTTCCTTGATCCGATCAAGCTCACCTCCAACCAGCTAACGGCCAATGACGTGGTCAACGCCGTTAAGAGTCAGAACTCGGTCGCGATCGGTGGCTTAGTGGGTGGTCCGCCCGCCGGCGGCAATCAGTTGTTCACCTACCCGATCTTGGTGGAGAACAACGGCAACTTGATTTCGATCGAAGAGCTGAACAAATTGATTGTGGGTAAGTCGCCCCAGGGGAACCTGCTGAGGCTGGCGGATGTGGGTGAGGCCTCCTATGGCTTCAACACCTTTGCCACCCAAGGCGTGGATATCAACGGTAACCCCGCCGTCACGGTTGGGGTCTATCAAACCCCGGATAGCAACGCCCTGCAGGTGTCTGAGGCGGTGGTTGCGCTGATGGATCAATTCGCTTCCGAGATGCCCCCTGGCATCACCCTGACGGAGATCTACAACGTCGGTCAATTCATCGAATCGGCCGTCGAGGGGGTTGTCGATGCCCTGGGCCTGGCGATTGTGCTGGTGCTCGTGATTCTGTTTCTGTTTCTTCAGAACTGGCGGGCCACGATCGTGCCCAGCCTGGCGATACCGATCTCCTTGGTGGGCACCTTCGCCTTTATCAAGGTCTTTGGTTTCTCGATCAACCAACTCACCTTGCTAGGCCTAGTGCTGGCCACTGGCCTGGTGGTGGATGACGCGATCGTGGTGATTGAGGCTGTCTCCAAAAACCTGGAGAAGGGCATGAAACCCATGGATGCGGCCATCGATTGCATGGGCCAATTGATTGGGGCGCTAATTGCCACATCGCTTGTATTGATGGCTGTCTTTGTGCCCGTGGCCTTTTATCCAGGCGGCATCGGCATCATCTACCGGCAGTTTGCCCTGACGATCGCGTTTTCGATCGCCATTTCCACATTCAACGCGCTGACGTTTTCGCCAATGATGTCGGCATTGATCCTCAAATCCGAGGTGCCGCCCAAGCCCAAGGGTTGGGGTTGGACCGTGGCTGGTCTGGTGGTGGGCTTGGCCTTTGGTCGCTTCAGTTCCGCCTCTTTTGGTGTTGGCGCCTATATTTTTGGCTTGGTGCTCTTTGGCTTTGCCGGCAGCCGATTGGCTCTGATCTTTGATCGGTTTAATGACTACTTTTCCCGACTGGAGAAGGGCTACGCCTCCCTTCTTGTCCAGCTGATTGCTCGCCGCAAGCTCATTTTGAGCGGTTTGGCTGGGGGCATTGTGCTCACGGCGATTGCCTTTTCTGCTTTGCCCTCAGCCTTTATCCCTGAGGAGGATCAGGGCTATGGGTTGGGCATCTATCAACTCCAGAATGGAGCCTCCCTCTCCCAAAGCCAAGCTCTTGGTCAGCAAATTGCCAAGGTGCTTAAGACTGAACCCGATGTGACCTCGGCGGGGATCATTAGCGGCTCTGGGTTTAACGGCGCCAGCCCCGACCAGGGTCTTTTCTTCTTTGGCTTGAAACCTCTCGAGGAGCGCTCGGGCTCAGAGCACAAGGCCCCAGCCATTGTGGGACGGCTCAACGCCAAGCTTGAAAAGCTGAGTGGAGGCCTGGCGATGGCTTCCCAGCCCCCAGCCATTCCGGGCTTCTCCGCCCAGGGTGGTTTCTATTTCCAATTCAACGACCTCAGCAATGGGGCCTATTCCTTTAGCCAGCTCAATGGCCTGGCCCAGCAACTCATCGCTAAGGGGACTGCCAGTGGACAATTCTCTTCCCTCTATACCCAGTTTATCCCGAGTGCACCAGCTTTCGGCCTAAAGATCGATCGCTCGATCATGGGAACCTTGAATGTGGATTTTCAGCAGGCGATGCAAACGATTGCCGTGCTGGCAGGTGGTAACTATTCAGGACTCACCTATGAAGACGGTCAGGTTCGCAATATCTATGTGCAGGCCCAAGCCCAAGGGCGCAGCAATCTTGATGATGTGCTGAGCTACTACGTTCGCAACAAGGATGACAAGCTGATTCAGGTTTCTCAATTTGCCAACGCGGATTTGTCCAGTGCTCCGCCCGTGATTAGTCACTACAACCTTTACCGCACCATTCTGGTGCAGGGTGCTGAGGCTATTGGTAAGAGTTCAGGTCAGGCACTTACGGCCATTCAGCAGATTTTTAATTCGCTTGATTTTAACAACATTGGCTATGCCTTCACCGGTATTGCTTCGCTGCAGCTCTCAGCCGGTAATGCGAGCGTTCTGGTGTTTGGCTTGGGCATTTTGGTGGTGTACTTGGTGCTTTCCGCCCAGTACGAGAGCTATGTCACCCCTGTGGTGATTTTGATGACGGTGCCCTTGGCCATGCTTGGGGCGCTGGTGTTCCTGGCCCTGCGCTCCATTGACCTCAACATCTACGCCCAAGTGGGTCTGGTAACCCTGATTGGCTTGGCCGCAAAAAATGGCATTTTGATTGTGGAAGTGGCTGAGGAGCATATGGAGGCCGGGATGACGGCCACCGAGGCCGCCATTGCTGCAGCTGAATCGAGGATGCGTCCGATTTTGATGACCGCGATTGCATCCTTGGCGGGCTTCTTGCCTCTGGTGGTAGCGACCACGGCTGGAGCGAATAGCCAGCAGTCGCTGGGCACAGTTATTTTCGGGGGTCTACTTGTGGCAACCGTGCTGTCGCTTGGGGTGGTGCCGCCCTTTTATGTGGCGATCAAGCACTTGGAAGCGGGTTGGTTCGGCAAGCCGAAGCTGAATACTGATTAGGTGATCACGGTGGGTCGATCCATCCCAGTACGGGTTTTGATTTCCGCTAGCTGATCGATGGAGCTGATGAGATCGGCTAAGGCCTGTTGGGGGTCTTGGTTGAGATTGCCGCTGGGGGGCACATAGCTCTCGAGGTACACCCGCAGGGTGGCCCCCTGGGTGCCGGTGCCAGAGAGTCTCAGCACCACCCGGCTGCCGTCATCGAGCAGGAGCCGCAAGCCCTGGCCTCCACTGATCGATCCATCCACCGGATCGGTGTAGCTGAAGTCATCGGCCGTGGCGATGCTGCGCCCCGCAAAGCGCTCGCCCACCAGAGCTGGCTGCATGGCCTTGATGCGGTCGTAGAGGCCATGGGCGGCGTCGCTGGCAATGGCTTCGTAATCGTGGCGGGAGTAGTAGTGGCGCCCAAAACGGCTCCAGTGGGCGGCCATCACCTCGGCCACACTGCACTGCTTGCGCGCCAGGATTTGCAGCCAGAAGAGCACGGCCCAAAGCCCGTCTTTCTCGCGAATGTGGTTGCTGCCGGTGCCAAAACTCTCTTCGCCGCAGAGGGTGATGCGGCCGGCATCGAGCAGGTTGCCGAAGAACTTCCAGCCCGTGGGGGTTTCAAAACAGGCCAGGCCCAGCTCTTTGGCTACCACATCGGCGGCGGCGCTGGTGGGCATCGAGCGAGCTACCCCGCTAAGCCCCTCGGCGTAGCCCGGGGCCAGGGTGGCATTGGCTGTAAGGACAGCGAGGCTGTCGCTGGGATTCACGAAGCAGTGGCGGCCAAGGATCATGTTGCGATCGCCGTCGCCATCACAGGCCGCGCCAAAACGGTAGTGGTCGCCCTTGAGCAACAGCTCCGCCAGGACGTGGGCGTAGGTGAGGTTGGGATCGGGGTGGCCGCCGCCGAAATCTTCTAGGGGGATGCCGTTGCGAACGGTCCCTGCGGGCGCACCAAGCAGCCCCTCGAAAATCTTGGTCGCATAGGGGCCGGTGACCGCGTGCATGGCGTCAAAGGCCACCGGGAAGTTGCCTTGAAGGAGCGCTCCGATCTGGTCAAAGTCGAACAGCCGCTGCATTAGGGCGACGTAGTCGTCGACGCCATCGATCACCTGCACCTCCAGCGTTCCGAGCTGGCATCGGCCAGGGGCCTCAAGGCTCAAGGTCGGGCCGCCTTCGGCGATGCGATACCCGCCCAGGGTTTGGGTTGCGGCGTAGATGGCATCGGTGATCGATTCAGGGGCCGGCCCCCCATTGGCACCGTTCACCTTGACGCCGAAGTCGCCCTCGGGGCCGCCGGGGTTGTGGCTGGCCGAGAGGATGATGCCGCCGATCGCCCCGTGTTGGCGAATCAGATGGGAGGCTGCCGGCGTGGAGAGAATTCCGCCGGTAGTGGTAATGAGTTGGGCCACCCCATGGGCGGCCGCCATGCGGGCAATCACAGCGATGGCCCTGGCATTGCCGTAGCGGCCATCTCCCCCAACCACCAGGGTGCCGCCCTCAACCCCAGGCAAGACCTGAAACACCGCCTCGATAAAGCTTTCGAGGTAGTGGGGAGTTTCGAATTGACGGCTGCTTTTGCGCAGGCCCGAGGTGCCGGGCTTTTGGTCGTTGAAGGGTTGGTCGAGGGCGATCGACCGCATCGATACGGTCATGGTGTTCGTCATCGGCCTAAGGGAACCCTGGTTGGGGGGACCAAGTTACCGCTTGTCTATTGACTTTGGTTTTGGATGAGGCCAAAGCGGCTTTTCTTCTCACCTTTGAGGTCATCGGTGTTGCCCAGCACGGATCCCGATTGTTTTTTGCAGAACACGAGCAGTTCGGAGGAGGCTTTGTTGAGTTGCTCGCGCCGCTCGTAGCTGTTTTGGGGGGCAACCTTGGCCTGTTGCAGGATCGACCAAGCGGCGTCTTTGCAACTGGCTGCAAGTTTGGGGTGATCCATCAGGGGGTCAGCCATGCGTCGCGCCTTGTCGCAGACGCTGCTTTGGTTTTCCCGGCCACAATCCAAGGCAGCCAATTGGATCTCGCGCAGTTCGTCGAGGGTTGGGTAGGGCAGCTCCTTGGTGTTGGCCTGCAGAGGTAATTCCAGCAGGGCTAGGGCCACCAGGGGGGTGGCGCCAGCGAGGAGGGCCGTGAGGGCAGAGGTGCGAATCCGGCGGACCATGGCTGCTATGGGGGTGGCTCCATCATGGCGCCGGGAGCAGGGTCGCTAGCCCTTCCCGCAGCGGCTTTTGCAGCTGGCTCCAGTGGTGCCCCAGCGCCCCGCCAACCCACGGGGCACTGACGGCAAGGGCGCAGCGCAGTAAAGCGTTGTGGCGCAGCTGTTCTCCGCGCTGGGCTTCCTGGGCTTGAAGGGTTTGGAGGGTTTGAATTTCGCTGCGTCGCGCCTGCTCGATGGCGGCCAGGGCTGAATCCTGAAGGAGCTGGTTCTGGGGTGGGTTCAGGGATTGCTTAACGGTTTGGAACACCGGGATCAGGTGTTGGCTGGCCACCCAGGCATCGCGCAGGGCCATGTTGATTCCCTGGGCCCGCACCGGACCCATGGGGTGGGCCGCATCCCCCAGGAGCAAGAAGCCGGGCTTCCACCAGCTCTCGGCCAATCCCACCTGCACGCTCAACCGGGTGGGGCCCTGGAGCCCGGCTGCCGATTGGTTCAGCCAGTTGGCCAGATCAGGCGGACATTGGCTCGCGAAGCTGGCGATCCACTCCTGGGGGCTGCGTTGGGGCGTGGGTTGGGTGGCATCTAACACCCAACCCAGTTGGATGCCCCCATTGGCGCTCTCAAACAGGCTGAAGACGCCCTGATGGCCCACCAGGGTGGTGAAGTGGCCCTGAAGGGGGCAGGGGCCTGGTCTGGTTCCTGGGTCAGGACCATCCAGGTCAAACCAGAGCACATCGATGGGGCTTGAGCCGGTGCTGAGGCTGATTCCGGCTTCCTGCCGCAGCCGTGAGCTGCGGCCATCGCAGGCCACCACCGCATCGGCAGCCAGGCGGCGCCCATCGCCCAACACCACGCCGCTGATGCGACCGGCCTGCCAAATCAGCTGCTTGGCCGTGGTTGGGGCCAGAAGCTCCAGGTGGTTGGTGGCAAGGGCTTGGCGCAGCACGACATCGAGAAATGCCGGTTGGCTCACCAAGGTGCAAGGCCTTTGGGGATCTCCGCCCAGGGGTTCGGCGGCAGTGAACAGCTCGCGGCCATTCACTACAAAACGCCAACCGGCCAGGGGCCTGTGGGGTAGCGCCTTGAGCTGGGGCAACAGGGCCATCTGCTCCAGGGCCGCCAGGCCGGAAGGCATCAAGGCCTCCCCGCGGAAGCAGCGCCTTTGGCCGGAGTTGCTTTCCACCAGGGTGACGCCAATGCCGGCGCGACACAGCAGCAGGGCCAGGGTTGCACCGGCTGGCCCTGCACCCACGATCACTACCCTGGATGCGGGAGCTCCCATCGGGTCGGGGCCAGCGCTACACGAAGGAGTTGTAGTTGCGGGTGTCGCTGGTGCCGGTGGGTGCGGCTTGGCCCATGAGCTGGCCTTTTTTAGCCAGCAGGTAGTCCACCAGTTCCTGTTGCACGGCCAGGAGCTCCTTAGTGCAGCCGCGGAAGGCTGCCCGGTGGCGAATTTCGTCGTGGCGGGTGTGGAGATCCCGCAGCATCAGCTGGATGGCATCCAGGGTGGGCGAATGGATTCGGGAGCTGGTTTGGGAATCCATTGCGTGACCGAGTTGGGGGATGGGGTGCTCAGATGCCAATGCTAGTTCTGAACTGCATTGGGGCTAGCGGCGGCGAGACGCCCGCAGATCTACTGGGCAACCTGATCGGGTTTCTGGTGGCTGGCCATTGATTTGAGCTCATCAGGGGGAAACTGCAATGTCATCGCCCGCTGAACAATAAAGATGAGTTGTGCTTTGCTCCAGCCTGCCATCAGTACACCGTTAATGGCTTCACCAACACTCAGTAGTCGCCAGCACTTCATCGGCAAAACGTCTCCATCGCCAACCGTGGTGAACGTGATTCCTGAGAAATACAAGCTTGATTCCAGGCCATGAATGGCGCCCGCGTGGCGATATACCCATGTCCATAGGACAACTTCCAGCAACAAGGTGGCTGCCGTCAGAAGTGCTCCGAGGGCAATCACCAAGAGGTGGCGGCTAGGATGGGTTGAGCACCAGGTGCTGACGTGTCCCGACCGACTCAGATCGACTTGTACGGATGTAACCCAGGCGTGATGATTGTTGTGGCAACAAGCAACCCCACGGCAATGGCAGCAATGGTGCCGATCTCAGGCCAAGTAGACGGTTGTGCTGTTGTTCGATAGCCGCTAAATACAATCCCTACGGCAGCTGCTCCTGCCAGCAGGGGCCCCCTCATCTGTTTCCAGCTCATCCTCTGAACAACCAACCCTGGAAGCGACGCGTCAGAAAGGGCATCACCACATAGTTGAGAAGGCCCACCATGATCGTCAATTTGACCAGCATGGCGAGAATCCCGGGCCATGAGCTCAGCAGGGCGGCCACAAGGGGACTAACCACCAGGAACGTGCTCGCAACACCAATCCAGACCAGGATGGCCTGCTTGTAGCGCTTTGGAGGAGAGTGGGAGGGTTGGCCGGGTAACTGGAACCAGGGTTCCAGGCCCGTGAGCACCCTGATGGATTCGGGCTCGAGAATCAACGGCTTCACGCGCTCGACCCAGCCCTTTCGGGTCTCCGATTGCATCCAGGTCTCCAGATGCTCACATGTGTCGTACTGGAGCACGATCACGTAGTCAGATGTCACACCAAGTTCGGGGCGCAGGATGTGGGCTCCCAGGTACCCGACGAAGTTGCGGGAGTCGGCGGCAATTCCCTTGATCCACTCCTCGTAGCCCGTTTCCCGGCCAGGCCGGACGCGATGGGTGATCACGGCCGTGACGTGAACGCTGGAATCCATGAAGGGGAGGGTCTGAAAAACTCCTGTCGGGTCAGTATGAACCCCTAAAGAAAAATGAGCCAAGTTGCCGTCAGAAATTCTTTCTGACGAGAATCTGGTTGAACGCTGGTGCTAGCCATGACTCGACGAGGCGAATGGGCAATTGCGATAGCGATTTCTAACCTTATCCGGTGAAGGGGTGTGAATGGGCTAATATCACCTCTGAAATTTGTGTTGTGATCAGGAATGGCCAGGTATGTGGCGACAAAGCAATTGAAAACCCGTAGCCCCAAAATGGCCCGAGTGAGACATGGAATGCCTGGATCAACACCCAAGATTGATAAGTCTCACGCATTAAAAATCAAAGCTTCTACCTCAGCTATAAAGCCACCCAGGACTATAGCTGCTCTGCTTACAGATCTTAAATCAGTTAAAACTCCCTATGGAGTAGTGGTAGCGAAGCTGGCTAGCGGTTGGGTCGCTAAATATCCCGAAGCAGTTATAGGGGGAGTAAGGCCGCCGCTCGTGCTTGGGTACGGCTCCTCGTGGACAGCCCAAGACCTCAAGGACGCAATTGGCTTGTTCAATGCCAAAGAACTTGAAAACGGCAAATCCGGAGTGCTTTTTGGAATTGGGAGTGTGGCCGGCATTCTTAATATTGGCAAAATTGAACAAGAACGCAGCTATAATGTCACAGCAGGCTACTCTTGCTTTGCCGGCCTTGTAAATACTGGTAAAATAAGTCAAGCAGGGGAATTTAACCTTCAGGTCGGAATTGGCGGCCTCCTGGGCATTCTGAATCTAGGTGATATCAAAGCAAAAGGAACAACTGTCTTTGTGGGCTTAAGCAAAGGAGCCGGCATCCTTAATGCTGGATCTATTAAGCTCACCGAAGGTGCTAGTGGAACTCTTGGAGCAGGTGCTGTTACGGGCATCCTTAACCTTGGAACCATCAAGACCGCAGACAATGCAGATGTCGTGGCTGGAATATCTGGTGGCGCTGGAATTACCAATGGACTTGCACCGGAGTTTGCTTCTGCTTTTGGTATCACATCTGGCAGCCTTGCGCCTGCTGTGATC
>CAIYSK010000149.1 GCA_903928835.1 uncultured cyanobacterium | reverse complement strand
TCCGATTGGGCAAAGCAGCGCTCACAGCGGCCAATCACCCAAGCGGCGAACCAGCCCAGCCGTTGGTGGTTGCGAAAGGAGCCCGCACTCATGCGGGCATTGATCAGCTGCAGCCGCGGCATGGCATGGACGATCTCAGGCCACAACTCCGCTTCCGCTAGAACCCCCAAACTCGGCCGCCAATGCAACCGAAACGGCAGCCAACACAGCCAATGGTCGATTGGCACGTATTGGTGGATCACCCCAGCAGGCAACACCGATGGGGCCAGGCGAGCGGAGCTGCGGGTCACCGTGGTGAGCAGCACCGGAATCCCACTACCCAGCTCCTGGAGGGCAGCGAAAACGGGCAGCAAACTGTTGAGCTCGCCCACGCTGGCGGCGTGGAACCACAACAACGGGCCCGGGGGGCGTCGGCAGGTGGACCAGCCGAGGCGCTCTTGAATCCTGGAGGGATCTTCCTTGCCCTGCAGCAACCGCCAGAGCAACAGCAGCAGCGCCCCGGGGGTGAGCAGGAGCCACAGCAGGCGATAGAGCAGTAGAAGCATGGTCAGGTCACCCGATGGGCAGCACGAGCCACCGTGTCTTGAATCGCGGCCTCAAGCTGCTGCTGCAAGGGCTCAAGCGGCGCTTCGGCGGGGCAATACATCGGGTCTCCTAGTTCAAACACCGCCTTGGAAAAGGGCAGGGGCAAAAGACTCCGATCCCACGACTTCAAGCGATGAACCCGCGAGCAGCCCAGCGCCACGGGCACAATCGGGCAGCCCGATTGCTGGGCTAAGTGGATCACCCCACTTTTGACCCGCTCGGCGGGCCCCTTGGGGCCATCGGGGGTCATCACCACCGACTGCCCACCTTGCAAAACCGACAACAGCTGGAGGTAGGCCTTGGCTCCACCGCGGGTTGAGGAGCCAAACACCAGCCGAATGCCCCGCAGACGGGCCGCCACGCCAACAATCTGGGCATCGCGGTGGGCGCTCAACAACACCGAAACCGCCCGCCGTTCATAGCGGCGAAATAGCGGCACAAAAAACACATGGCTATGCCACAGGGCATAGATCACCGGAACCCGCTGCTCTCGCACCAGGCGCTCCACCTCGGGATCGGCCTCGATGCGCAGGCGGGAGGTAATCAGGAACAGCTGGCCGTAGGCATTGAGCAGGGAGCCCACAAGCCAGGTCAGGCCCCTGTTATTGAGCAACGTCCGCTTTTGGGCCAAAGGATTTCACCAGTGTCTCAAGGGTGTTTCTCAGAAGGTGGCTGGGCCAGATACAACAATCCCCCGGAGGGTTCTGCAAGGGCAGCCCGCCAGGGGATTGGAGGATGGTCTGAGAAGCTGAAAAATCCGATTGTTAGGCGGAACCGACGCCCACATAGGAGCCGTAGAAGAACAGACCCACCACAAAAATCACCGCCATGCCGCCGGCTGTGGCCACGAGCCACAGGGGGAGGACGCCTTCAGTCCAGCGAGAACGCCAGGCCACTGCGGGTCTCCCATCGGGGAGGCGATCGGGGATCCGGCCATCAGGCAGGGAAGATTTCTTGCCGCTCATTGGATGCGCTCCCGATCAGTTGAAGAAGTAGCTGGAGAACAGGATGCCAATGACGAACACAAACAGCAGGCCCAGATAAAGGCTGGTGCGGTTGAGCTCGACAGGCAGGTTGTTGGGGTTGGGGTTGCGTTGCATGGCCTCAGCGGCGAACGAACTGCATGGCGGCCAAGGCGCCCAGGAAGAACACCGTGGGGACGCCGAGGGCATGAATCGACAACCAGCGCACCGTAAAAATCGGGTAGTTGCGCGGGGTCGTGGAGATGGGTGCTTGGGTCATGGCTTATTTCAGACGCGAGTCGAGCGATCCCTTGGCTTCATAACGCTGGCTCACCACAGGAG
>CAIYSK010000148.1 GCA_903928835.1 uncultured cyanobacterium | reverse complement strand
GTTCATAATGGGCGACACGTTGCCGTGGCCCCAAAGCCGCCCCGTATGACCCAGATACCAGCGAGCGCTTCGAACAGTGATGTGCCTGGGATGGGCCGTCGCCAGTTCATGAACCTGCTGACCTTCGGGTCCGTCACAGGGGTGGCCTTGGGCGCCCTCTACCCGGTGGTGAACTACTTCATTCCCCCCAAGGCCGCCGGCGGCGGCGGCGGCACCACCGCCCAGGATGAGCTCGGCAATGTCGTCACCGCCACCGGTTGGCTGACGACCCATAAGGAAGGCGATCGCAGCCTGGTCCAGGGCCTCAAAGGCGATCCCACCTACTTGATCGTCGAGGGTGACGATGCCATCGGCAGCTACGGCATCAATGCCATCTGCACCCACCTGGGCTGTGTGGTGCCCTGGAACAGTGGCGCCAACAAGTTCATGTGCCCCTGCCACGGTTCCCAGTACGACCCCACCGGCAAGGTGGTGCGGGGCCCGGCCCCCTTGCCCCTGGCCCTGGCCCACGTGGCCGTCGACAACGACACCGTGTTCCTCAGCCAGTGGACCGAAACAGATTTCCGCACCGGCAGCAAGCCCTGGTGGGCCTGATGACTGTCTCTCTCCCCCCCTGCCGCCTGCTCACCGTGATGCGTCGTCCCTTTTCTCTCCTGCTGGGTTCCCTCCTCGGCATCACCGTTCTATTGATCGGTGCAACTCCAAGCTGGGCCTACCCCTTCTGGGCCCAACAGAACTACGCCAGTCCCCGGGAAGCCACCGGCAAGCTCGTCTGCGCGAACTGCCACTTGGCCAAGAAGGCAACCCACGTGGAAGTGCCCCAGGCGGTTTTTCCCGACACGGTCTTTAAGGCTGTCGTCGAAATTCCCTACGACACCTCGATCCAGCAGGTGTCCGGCGATGGCAGCCCCACGGGCCTGAATGTGGGTGCCGTAGTGATGCTGCCCGAAGGCTTCACCCTGGCTCCCCAAGATCGCTTGAGCGATGAGCTCAAGGAAGAAACCGCTGGAATTTTCTACACCCAGTACTCCGACGACCAACCCAACATTCTCTTGGTCGGTCCGATCCCCGGTGATCAGCACCAGGAAATTGTCTTCCCGATTCTCTCTCCCGATCCGGCCACCGATCGCTCGGTTCACTTCGGCAAAGTCCAGCTCCATGTGGGTGGCAACCGTGGCCGCGGCCAGGTTTATCCCACCGGTGAGAAGAGCAACAACGGTGCTTTCACGGCCCCCGCTGCTGGCAAGGTGAGCGCCATCACCCCTGGTGACAAGGGTGTCTCAGTGGTGGAGATCACCGCTGACGATGGCAGCACCGTGAGTGAGACCGTGCCTGCAGGCCCCATCCTCGCCGTTGCGGTTGGTGATGTGGTCGCCGCCGGCGCTGCCCTCACCAACGATCCCAACGTGGGTGGCTTCGGCCAACTCGACGCCGAGATCGTGTTGCAAAACCCTGTTCGCATCTACGGTCTGCTGGCGTTCTTTGCTGCCATCGCCCTCGCCCAGATCATGCTGGTGCTGAAGAAACGCCAGGTTGAGAAGGTGCAAGCGGCCGAGGGCATTTGAGTCAGGTCCTGGCCTTTGCTTCTCCGGGGCCCCTGGTTTTCCAGCTGGGCCCCTTTGCCTTGCGCTGGTATGGACTGCTCATTGCCCTGGCCGTCCTGAGCGGCCTAGCCCTTGCCACCCGATTGGGCAAGGTCCGGGGCATCGCCCCCGGCCTGATCGCCGACCTGTTGCCCGTTCTGGTGCTCGGGGCCGTTGTTGGGGCCAGAACCTATTACGTGGCCCTTGAATGGCGCCAATACGCGGGCAATTGGCCAGAAGCCCTCGCCATTTGGCATGGCGGGATAGCCATCCATGGGGCGCTCCTGGGAGGCAGCCTCGCCACGGTGCTCTATTGCCGCAGGAGGAAACTGGCCTTTTGGCCCCTTCTGGATGTCTTGATGCCTGCCGTGGCCTTAGGACAATCCATTGGACGGTGGGGAAACTTCTTCAATTCCGAGGCCTTTGGTCTCCCCACCAATTTGCCCTGGAAGCTCACCATTCCCTTCGCCAATCGGCCCAGTCAATTTCTGGATCAAACCGACTTCCATCCCACCTTCCTGTACGAATCCCTCTGGGATCTCGGGGTCTGCATCCTTTTGCTGCTGCTGTTTCGCGCCGCCAGTCGCGGCCGGATTCAATTGCTGCCAGGCGCCCTGAGCTGCGTTTACTTGATGGCCTACAGCAGCGGCCGGGTCTGGATCGAGGGCCTGCGGATTGATCCGCTGTGCCTGTTCTCCGAACCCCCCTTTTGCAGCGGAGGTCTCCGCATGGCCCAGGTGGTGAGCCTGCTGCTGATCGTCCTGGGGGGGCTGGGCCTGTGGTGGCTCTATGGCCGACAGCGAGCCCTGCCCGATCCCAGTGGACTAACCACCTAGGCGGTTGTCCCCCCGAACCAATCACCGACGCCGCCATGGGCCCCTCTCCAGCTTGACCATGTCTTCGAACCTCACTAACGGGGCCAACCTCCCTAACCCGGCCCCCCTCTCCGACGGCGGCCCCGCCACCGTTTGGATCGTGGGAGCGGGTCCTGGAGCCCCTGATCTGCTCACCCTGCGGGCCGCCAAAGCGATTGAGCAGGCGGATGTGCTCGTTTGGACCGACTCCCTGATCAATCCCCAAATTGCCGCCCTCGCCCCAGCGACTTGCGAATGCATCCGCACCAGCACCCTCACCCTGGAAGAGGTGCTGGCCGTGATCCTGGAACGGGCTGGGGCAGGGAAAACGGTGGTTCGCCTCCATGACGGCGACCCCTGCCTCTATGGCGCCATGGCTGAGCAAATCTGTCGTCTTGCCGATGCTGGACTCGGCGTGGAGGTGGTACCAGGGCTCAGCGCCTATCAGGCGACAGCTTCGGCCCTCCAGAGCGAACTGACCATTCCTGGGCTGGTGCAAACCATCGTGCTGAGCCGGGCCGGTGGCCGCACCGGAGTGCCAAAAACCGAATCCCTCGCCAAGCTGGCCGCCCTGCAGGCCTCCCTCTGCCTCTACCTCAGCGCCAGGCATGTGGAGGAGGTCCAGGCCGAGCTGCTCGAACACTATCCCCCGGAAACACCCGTGGCGATTGGCTATCGGGTCAGCTGGCCCGACCAATGGCTTGCGGTGGTCCCCCTCAAGGAGATGGCCCAGGTCAGTCGCGAGCGCGACTTAATCCGCACCACCCTCTACATCGTGAGTCCTGCCTTGGCGGCTCCGATGGAGGCCCGCTCAAAGCTGTACTCCGCCAGCCACAACCACCTGTTTCGCGGCGGGATCTAGATCTAGGCAGCTGGATCGGGGCCGTTGGATCTAGGCCGCTTGCTCGGACTGGGGTTCCCCGTAGAGCTCCTGCTCCAGTCGGGCGCGATCAAATTGGCAGCCCAATCGCTCGGCAATTGCGGCCACATCTATGGCCGCATTGCCAAGGCAGCAAGTTCCACCCGGTGAAGGGGTCACGTTGAAAACTAGCCCCGGTAAGGGGCGAATGCTGGCTTCCCCAAGCATCAACTTGCGCTCAAGCTTGTTGATCAGCTGGGGCCGCACCCCCCCGTAGCCCTCGGCGAAGCTCAGATCGGCCAGGGTCATGGCGGGCACGATCTTGCGGGCATCGGCCAAAAAGAGATAGCGCCGCAGCCAAGGCACCTCAAACAGCAGGTTTTTGAAGATGTAGTTACGGATATCGGCAATCCGAAACAACTGCCATAACACAGCCAACACAGACCAGTCGAGCCGCAGAACCTTCAAGAATTCCCAAAAGGACTCTGGTTTATACCGCTCGAGCAATGGCAAGAGCAGGGCCGTGGGACCAAAACGGGTCTTACCAGGTGCGCGCACGTCGGGATCCCCATGGATGGCGGCAAAGGGCAGTTTGTCGTTTTGGACGGTGTAAACCTTGCCCTTGAGCAAATCAGGGGTGAAGTAAAAGCTGCCCGCCACCGGCAGGCAGGAGTACTCCAGCCCAAAACCCATTTGCTGGGCCATCAGCAGGCTGTGGGCTCCGGCATTCACAACCACATGGCGAGCAAACAGCTGGCGGCTGGGTCCGCCAGCCGTAGGGGCCATCACCACCTGGTAACCCTCCCCTTCAGGGGTGATGGTGGTCACCTTGGCGCCCATCTGGATCGTCAACTGGCGCCCGGTGCCCGCCACAGCGACCGCGGCCTGGGCCACAAACGATTCCGCTAAAGCCTCGTAATCAACAGCGGTATAGGTGCGTCGAATCCCAATGGCCACCAGTTCGTCGGAGCGCAGGCTGCCATGGGGACAGGCCACCTGGGGCTCCCATTCGGCAATCGCATCCTTCTCGAGGAGCTCCATTGCCGGGAAGTGCGGGGAAAACTGCTCAAATCGCTGGCGCAGAAACTGGCATTCCTGCTCCCCAACCCCGAGGACCATCTTCGGGGTACGAAACACGCAACGCTCCCGCGTTGCAGGATCGAGCAAATCGGAGTAGTGAACGATCATCTCGGCCGTGCGCTTCACCCGCACCGCCTTCTCAAGGGTGTAGTTGGTCTCGATATCACCGCAGTGGATGGTTTGGCTGTTGTTGGTGGCTTTGGAATTCACCTGGGCCAACTGGTCGTAACGCTCAACCAAAGCGATCCGAGCCAGATCGGTGTAGCGGGCCAGCTCAAACAACAGGGCGGTCCCGCAGACACCGCCCCCAACAATCAACACATCCAAGCTCTCCCCATCCGCCAAGGCATCCCTTGACCCCTGGGCTGGGGGCGCTTGCTCAGCTGGGGTGTCGATCACACAACACTTGAACGCATGACCCATGCTCGCTGATTGAGGGCCCGCTGATGGAGGGCCCGCTGATGGAGGACCCGGGGGCGGGGCGCTCACCGGTGGTGTTTTAAGCTCCACAGGTGCGGGCGATTAGCACAGCGGTAGCGCACTTCCTTCACACGGAAGGGGTCACTGGTTCGAATCCAGTATCGCCCATTTCAGACACAATCGGATCCTTCTTTCCGTTGGGATCAACTGGGGCGCAATGGCTCTTCCCCAATGTTCCGATGGAGAATCCCCCGAGTCACGTCGGATCAATCTCGCCAAAACTTTAAAAAAACATCAATCTGTCCCACAATCGACGCAACAGACAACCTTGGGTGCAGTCCACCGTTTTGGCTTCCTCCTCCGGGACCACCCCCTCGACCCCCGAGCTGATGGCCTTAGCCACGGCAATCGCCCAAGCCCGGCTGGGTTCAGGCCTGGGCGTGGCCGAACTGGCCAAGCGGCTGAACATGGGGGTGGAGCAACTCGAAGCCCTGGAATCGGGAGACCTGGACCGGCTACCTGAGCAGGTTTTCGTGATTGCCCAGGCCCGTCGGATCGCCCAAAACCTGGGTGTCACGATCGATGGGGAAATCCAGGCCCTACGCCAAAGCGGCAGCCTGAACACCAGGCCCTTCGAGCTTCAAACCCTCAAGCCCAAAACGGACCCAGGGGACGCCCCCCTCGGGTCCGAAGCAAACCAGACACCCCGCGGCGGCGCCATGCTCCCGATGCTCGCCAGCCTGGCCCTGGCCAGCGGCGTGGCAGCAGGAAGCTTTTTCCAGTGGCAGCAATGGCAAGGGCGGCAACGACCAGCCATTCAAGCCAAGCAGTTGCTGACCAAGCCAGACCCCACCAAGAAAGCAAGTAGCACTCCCCCCCAAGCCGCTGGCCTGGCCCCTTCCCAAACTGGAGCCACCAGCCTCACCCTCAGCAGCGTCAATCACACCTGGCTTGAGGTGAAAACCCTGAAGGGCAAACAACTCTTACGCGGAGATTTCAAGGGCCGGAGAGGGTTTCCCCTCAACGAAGGATTGAGGGTGCTCGCCGGCCGGCCGGATCTCGTTCTCGTTCAGGTTGGGGCCACAGCGGCAAGGCCCCTGGGCTCCATTTCAGAGGTGCAATGGCAAACCTTTACAGCGCCTAAGGCTCGAGCACCTTCAGGGACAGCCCACAGGCCTCCAGAACCCCATCCCGGCAAGCGGCAAGGCTCCAACGCTCCAGGCTGAGATCGGCTGGCTGCTCCCCCGCACGGGAATCCACGGGCTCGAGGGAAATCTCCAGCTCCGATGGAACTTGTTTCGCTGCCCCTTCCTGCGGGCGCACCACCTTGATGCTGCCGATCACAGACGCTGGCCGTCGATCGAGGGAAGCCGCCAGACGCAAGAGCAAGGCCATGGAAGCCACGGTGCGGCGCTGTTGCCGGTCGACAATCAACTGCCAAGACTCGTGGCGTTTTTTGGGCAAGCCGCGGCGGTGATAGCGGGCAATGGCCGCCACCATCAAATGTTCG
>CAIYSK010000147.1 GCA_903928835.1 uncultured cyanobacterium | reverse complement strand
TGGCGTCGTAGCGAAAACGCGGGTAGCCGCCGATAGCAAGGCCGCAGCCGTCGAGGGTGGTGAGCTGGAGTTGGGAGGTGGTCATGGGGGCAGCACCGGGCTTAGCTGAAGCATGGATCGATGGCCCCGCATTCGCCCAAGGCCGCTTGATCGGCCACCAGGGTGAGGTTGGGGTGGCCCTGCAGCCAGCTGGCGGGCAGTTCAGGGCTGGGCTCCTCCGCTAGCAACCGGGCCAGGATCCCTGCCTTGGCGGCCCCCGTGACCACCAACAGCAGGCTTCGGGCCGCCAGGATTTCGGCCAACCCCAGGGTGATGGCCCGCTCCGGCACGGCCCTGGCATCCCCGCCAAAGGCGGCGGCGTTTTGTCCGCGGGTGGTGCTGCTCAGCTCCAGGCAACGGCAAGGGGCCATGGCCGGGCAGGGGGGCTCGTTGAAGCCCACATGGCCATTTAGCCCCAGCCCCAAGAGCTGCAATCCCAGTCCTCCGCAACGGGCGAGATCCGTGGCATAGCGTTGGGCTTCGCCCCCTGGATCGCTCGCCAAGCCTGCGGGCAGGCGCACCTGATCCATCCCCAGGGCCAAGGGTTGTTGCAGATGCCGCGCCATAAAGGCCGCAAACGATCCCGCGTCGCCAGGCGCAAGGCCCACGTATTCATCGAGGTTGAAACTCAACCACTGCTGGCGCAGGCGCTGCTGCTCCGCCGCCGGCAGGGCGTACACCACCTTGACCAAGGCCCCATAGACCGGCTCCATGGTGCGGCCCGTGGCGAGGCCCAGGGGCTGGTCGGGCCAGTGAAGCCGGTCGACCAGCAGGCAGGCCGCCACGTGCTCTGCCACCGCCGCCCCATCGGCGCAGGCCACCAGATTCCAGCCCTTG
This sequence comes from uncultured cyanobacterium, assembly GCA_903928835.1. Classification (GTDB taxonomy): domain Bacteria; phylum Cyanobacteriota; class Cyanobacteriia; order PCC-6307; family Cyanobiaceae; genus Cyanobium_A. The sequence goes on along the minus strand of CAIYSK010000147.1, from coordinate 803 downwards.
GGCAGGGTGTTCAAGCTGGGGTCAAGGGGCGTTGTAAGGGCGCAGATCGGTGCCCCGGAAGTAGTAGCGAAGGATCTCGGGATAGCCCTCGCCCCGTTGGGCCAAGGCGTAAGCCCCCCATTGGCTCATGCCCACGCCATGGCCAAATCCCCTGCCCACGGCAAGCAGGGTGGGCTGGGGCACCTGGATGGGTACCTGGGCTGCGGCATCGGGCAACGGGGCTATCGATCCAGCCAGCGGGGGCAAGATCGGCGGGCCAGAAGAAGGGAGCTGGCTCGAAGCCACGTCAGGACCCACCAGCTCAAAACGCACCAACGTGCTGCGCAACCCCAACCGGCTGCGCAACTCAGCCCCGGTGAGCACCAGGGTGCCGCCAGGGCCAATCACCCGGGCCTGGCGAACCCGGCCCGAGCTGGTGCTGGAAAGAATCTCGATGCGGTTGGCTCCGCCGATTTCACCAAACGCCTTGATCAAGGTTTGGGGGTCAAGCCGTTGCTGCCAGCGGGACACGGGGCTGTCCTGGTCGACGTCCGGCACACTCACCAGGTAGGGCAGCTGCTGGCTCCAGAGATCGCCGCTGTTTTCGGTGCTGCCGCCGCTGCTGCTGTGGAACACCGCATTCACCAGGTTGCCGCCATACATCAGCACCTCACCCCGGGTGCTCGCCACCGCCTCGCGGGTCGAGGGGGTTTCGGCCTCAACGCCCTTGTACACCTGGCTCGCCACGGTGGCACTGACATCGAAGGGCTGGCTGGCCGATCGCTGGCGCAGGGCATAGGTGCGGGCGGCCACGGCCTGGGCCC
>CAIYSK010000146.1 GCA_903928835.1 uncultured cyanobacterium | reverse complement strand
TGATCAATAGTGATGAGACCCTCAGCCTGGTGATTGCCGATGTCAGCGCCCAGAGCAACCTGGAAACCCTGGGTAGTGCGGTGGCCGTTGGCGAGCAGTTGCGCCGCACGGTGATCGCCCCCGAGGGCAGCGGCCGTCAGGCCACCTTGGTGGAGGCGAGCGAGCGCCAAGAAGGCGCGCGCACCTTCTACGACCTGGAGTACGCCGTGCACCTGGAGGACCGGGACCGCCATGAATTGGCCACCGTGGTGGTTGACCGGGGTCGGCTTTACACCTTTGCGGCCAGTACCAATGAAATTCGTTGGAACAAGGTGAAAGGTCTCTTCCACCAGGTTGTGTCTTCCTTCACCCTGTTGGTTTGAGGTGAACCATCTAGGGCGCCCCATTGACGTCGCCGTCATTGGGGGGGGGCTCGCCGGAGGGCTGCTGGCCTTGGCGCTAGCGGAGCGGGGCCTGGCGGCGGTGCTGATCAGTTCCGCATCGCTTGGGTTGCCCAATACCCTGGCCCCCGCCGCGGGCTTCGGCCCCGCCACCTCTTGGAGCTATGCGGGGGTTTTGGGGCCCGACCTGCGTGCTTGGTTGCAACTACAGGAGCGCCATGGCGATCTTGGCCTACGCCGGCGGCGCTTGCACCGCCATGGTCAGGCCCGGCTGGATTCCGCCCGGCTGGTTTCTTCCCGACTAGTGCCAGGAGCGCGCCCGGCCTTCGGCCAGGTGGATTTGAAGCGCTTCTGCCAGGCCTTGCCCCTGGCTTTGGATCGCTTGGGGGTGCGCCAGCTCCAAGCCCAGGTGGCCCATCCCCCGCGGCGCCTGGGCGGGCTTTGGCAACTGGAGCTCCATGGCCAGGGAGGGGCGCCACTTCCCCTGGAGGTGGGCCAGGCGGTGGTTGCCGCTGGGGCCGGTTGCCGCGCCCTGTGGCCCGGCCTTAGCGAAAGCCTGCGCAGCAGTTGGGCTGGGGTTCTGCACCTGGAGGCTTGGCCTGATCCCAAGCGCTATCCCAGTCGCTGGTTGCGGCTGGTCAGGGCTGGTGGCGTGGTGTTGCCCCAGGCCATGGTGCGCCCTTCCCTTGAGCAGCGGGCCGGCACCTTGGCCCAGGAGGAGTGGGTGGTGGATCCTGGCCTGGCTTGTTTGGGAGACGGTCTGTTGGTGGGGCAGATCAGCCTGGTGCGGCCCGGGCTCGAGCTGGGGACTCCCCCTGATCTGGCCGTGATGGAAAGCCGCCTGCGCCAGGCGTTGGGGCGCTTCGATCCGCTGCTGGCGGAGTTGCCGGCCCGCTATCGGCAGGTGCCAGTGAGTTTTTGCGTGGATGGCAAGCCTTTGGTGGGGCCCGTGGCTGGGGCTCCTGGCCTTTGGGCCTTGGCTGGTTTTCGGGGAGCTTTTGGGGAGGTCCCTCGGGCCGCCCAAGCCTTGGCCGACCAAATCGAGACCAGGCTTGCTTCTCCTTGTCAGCTCCCAGACAGTCCTGTGGGCTGACAGAAGGCCGCAGATCCTGCATGCTGGCCTCCATGGTGCCTTCCCCCAACACCCAGCCCACCCCTTGGTACCGGCGCCGGGCCCAGGCCTGGTCGCAGCGGTGGCAAGGTTTCAGTGACCACGATCAGGTGGGCGTTTGCCTGGCCGGGGTGGGGGGTGTTCTTGTGCTTTGGGCTCTGTTTTGGCCCGTGCCCACGGAGGTTGTGGGAACCGGAGTGCTGATCTATCCCGACAACGCGGGCCTCCTCAATGCCCGGGCCGCCGGCCAGGTTCAAGATGTGTCGGTGAAAGTCGGAGACAGGGTGCAGAAGGGGCAGGTGGTGCTGCGCCTTTACCTGCCAGTTCTCAACCGTGAACTGCAACAGCAGAAGGGCAACTTGGCCCAACTGGAACGTCACAACCGCGAGTTGGATCTCCGGGACGTTCTGCGGCTGATGACCGAGAAGGCAAGCGTTGAAACCTCTTTGGCCAAGTTGCACGAGGATCGTCAGCGTTACCAGGGCCTGCAGGCCACCTATGCCAGCAAGCTCAAGAATCTCGAATGGCTCAGCAGGCGTGACGTCGTGGCGCCCTTGTCGAGTGAGGTGGTGTCGGCTGAGCAGGGCCTCACGAACACCAGCGTGAATGTCGATGACGTCAAGATCAACGAGAAGAAGGTGATCACAAGCTATCAACAGGTGAAACTCCAGATCGAAACCCAGGCCCTGCAACGCCGCTATCAGATCGATGACCTGAAGCGTCTGATCAAGGTCACCGAAGCCAAGCTCGCCTATGACGGCAATGTGATTGCCGATCGGGATGGCGCGGTGCTGGATCTCCAGGTCATCCCCGGCCAAACCGTGGCCATGGGCCAGCGGTTGGGCACGATTGGCCGGACTGATCAGCCCTTGGCCACCGATCAGCCCCTCAAGGCCGTGGCCTACTTTGCTCCCGCCGATGCCAGACGCCTCCCGCTTGGACTCCCGGTGGAAGTGGTGCCGATGTGGAATCAGCGGGGCCGGTTTGGGGGGATTGTCGGCAAGGTCAAGCAAGTGCTGACCTTGCCTGCCACCGAAGATGACGTCTCCACCACCGTGGGTAACCCCCAGCTCGCCAAAGAGCTCACCAAGGATGGTCCGGTGATGCGGGCTGAAATTGAACTGGGGCGTGATAACAGCAGCAACGATGGCTACCGCTGGACCATCTCCGGTGGCAGTGGGGTGTTCCCCGTGCGGGATGGCCTCACGGTGACAAGCCATGCCTATGTGGAATGGCGTAGTCCGTTGAGTTACGTGATTCCTGGCTTGCGTTCCCTCACGGGTGGCTATCGCAGTATCCGTATTGACAGCCTTTGGAACCGCCCCTTCCTGCGCCAACCTGACGACACCCCCTGACACCCATGGCTTCTTTTCGCTCCAAATTGAAGCTTCCTTTCATCCGCAACGGCTTGCTGCGCCAGGAGTTGCCGTGGCTGGTCAGTGAGGTTGTGCTCCTAATGATTTTATTCAATGCCAATGCACCTGAACTCTGGTTTTGGCTGGTGGTGTTGATTGTAATTCTGGCCTATCGTATTGAGCGGTGGTTTTCCTCTGCTCCGTCTGAATGAGTTGATATATTTTGATTGTATATGAATTTGTCTTTGGCGGCGAAGGGTTGTTGCCTCTTATGTGGATAAAGTTATTTTATTTGATTTCCATCTGACTGGGAAATGGGATAGCATTTGGTAAGAGCCCTTTGAATATTGCGATTAATTCTTGATGCCTGAATGGTTAACGTTATTCTTCTGATCATCGAGCTTGCCATGCATTTAGCCATGTTGGCGAGTGGTCTTGCTTCTGTTGTGCTCGGCAATTGCAGACTAATTTGTCTTAGCTGGGGTTGGATGATGTTGCCAGATTTAAAACTGCAGTTATGACCGTGGAATAGAACAGAAAGCTGACTAAAGAATGGATAAGTACGACTCGACGAACCGAGCTATCTTCTAGGTTGGTATCGCTCATCGCATAAGTTAGCCCAACCGCGTAGGAGAGGTAAAGAAAATCCGTGAAAACTGGTTCCTCGTTCCCTGGGAAAATAAAGCCTTGGGGATCTTGCCCATCCGCAGATGGTTGGGGGTTTAGTTGATAGTATTTTTTTGCATAATAGATAGA
>CAIYSK010000145.1 GCA_903928835.1 uncultured cyanobacterium | reverse complement strand
GGGTCTGGCGGTGATCCGGGCGAGCTTCAGGGTTGGGCCTGGCGGCGGCGCCCATTCAGGCTGAGGCTGTAGCTCTCGATGGCAAAACCAGTGCGCTGCTCAATTTGGGCCAACAAGTCGGCGGGAAGTTGAACATCGAGGTCTTGGATCGCACCGGAATCGATGCACGTGAGGTGGCTGTGGGGATCGCTGCGGTAGCCATAGAGCCTGCCGCTGGCCCGGTCCAGGCACTCAATCACTCCCGTTGAGTGGAGCGCTTCAAGGTTTTGGTACACCGAGGTATGGCCAATGTTCCGCCCCTGATTGTTCAGCTTCTCGAAAATATCGCGGGCGCTCAGGTGGCTCTTCTCGACCCAAAGCAGATCCAGGACCATGCGCCGTTGTCGACTCAACCGCATGCCGAGATCGCGGCAACGGCGGTAGACATCGTCCACGCAGTTGGGCAAAACGCCTGGCGAGTGGCTTGGGGTCGATGGGGTGCTGGCGCTCACGCGACACACCTGCGAAGTCTTGGACTAGTTATAGGCCAAGCCGCAAGCCGCACGTTTGCTTCTGAATCCTGGCCCTAGGCCAGATTCAAGTCGATGGGGTCTTGGAGCCGCCCATCGCCAATGGCCTGGATGGCTTCAGCCAAATCCACCCGGCCGTCGTAGAGGGCCCTGCCCACAATCACCCCCTCGATGCCCAGGGGAGCTAGGGCCAGCAGGGAGAGCAGATGCTCCAAATTGCCGATGCCGCCGGAGGCAATCACGGGCACGGCACTGGCTTCGGCCATGGCCCTTAGGGCCTCCAGGTTGGGGCCAGCCAGGGTGCCATCGGTGGCGATGTCAGTGCTGATGATCGCTGCAATGCCGCTGGTGTTGAACCGCCTGGCCAGGGCCGTGGCCTCGGTGCTGCTTTCTTCGATCCAGCCCCGGGTGGCCACCTTGCCGTTTTTGGCATCAATGCCCACAACGATTTTGCCCGGATAGGCGGCGGCCAGTTCATCCACCAGTTCGGGCTGTTCCAGGGCCACGGTGCCCAAAATGACCCGATCCAGCCCGCAGTCCAGGAGTTCTGCTGCCCGGTCAGCCGTTCGCACCCCTCCACCGAGTTGCACGGGGATGGAAAGGGCACTGGTAATCGCCTTCACCGCCCCATCGTTCACCGGTTCGCCACTTTTCGCCCCATCCAGGTCGACCAGGTGTAGGCGCTGGGCTCCCTGCTTTTGCCAGGCCAGGGCTTGGGCCACGGGGTCATCGGAAAAGCGGGTCACCTGCCCGTAATCGCCTTGGTGCAGCCGTACGCAGTGCCCGTCCAGCAGGTCGATGGCGGGGATGATCTGCATGGGTCGGGCCAGCTGGTGCCAGCCAGGCTGCCAGAGGCACCGCTGATCCAACTCCACCACGGGCACCACGAGGCGGAAGCGGCGATTGAGAACAGCTTCCAGTTCCAGGGCTTTGGTAGGACCCTTGCCCCGTTCGCCGAGGCGGCGGAAGTGGCGATAGCCGCAGGTCTGCTCGAGCAGGGGCGGTTGGGCTGTCCAGTTGGAGCTGAGCCGCATCGGACCTTGGACGTCTTGAATGGCTTCCAGTCTCAGCGGCTAAGGCCTGGCATCCATGAAGATCCTGGTGATGGGCGGAACCCGCTTCGTGGGCAAACCGTTGGTGGATCACTGGCTCCAGGCCGGCCACCAATTGACCCTGTTCACCCGGGGGAAAAATCCCGTGCCCCATGGGGTGGAACACCTGGTGGGCGATCGGACCAATGTTGATGGCCTGGACCAGCTGTCCGGCCGCAGCTTTGACGTGATTGCCGACACGTCCGGCCGCGGCCTTAAGGATTCAAAGGGAGTGATTGAGCGCACGGGCAGCCCCTGTCACCGATTTCTTTATGTCAGTTCGGCCGGTGTGTATGCCGACAGCCACCTGTGGCCCCTCCACGAGGAAAGTCCTACGGATCCCGCCAGTCGCC
>CAIYSK010000144.1 GCA_903928835.1 uncultured cyanobacterium | reverse complement strand
TCGCTTAACCGCCGCTGCAGCCCCTCAAGGCTTGATGGTTCGGTTAAGTCCACTGGAGTGAAGGGTGTGTCGGCTAAAGCACCGCCTTGCCAGCCTGGCGGCCGTTGGCGCGAGGCCCCCAGCAACTGCAAATCGGGGGCCCGTTCCGCCAACGCCTCGAGCAGGGCAGAACCAATTCCACCCGTACCCACCACCAAAGCCGTTCCATGCCATGTGCTGAGCGCCCGAGACTCCATGGCCATGCCACTAACACCGCAGGCATGGCGCATGATGGCGTGGCCAGCTGGTTACTGCTCCTTCTGCCGCAATGAGCCTACGAATTGCCGTGTTGGGCCGGGGAGCTTGGGGCCAAACCCTGGCGGATCTGTGGAACAAACAAGGCCACCAAATCCAGAGCTGGTCGCGGCGGGACGGTACCGATCCCCGCTCGGCATTGGGGGGTGCTGATGTGGTGGTGGTAGCCGTTTCCCTAGCGGCGATTGAATCCCTAGCCAGGGCCCTTGGCTCGGATTGGCCCTCGGGTCTCCCGTTAATCAGCTGCAGCAAGGGCATTGATCTCGACCAGCTGGCCACGCCTAGCCAGCTGTGGCAGCGGCGGCTAGGGCCCATACCTCTCCTGGCCCTCAGTGGACCGAATCTCGCCACGGAACTCCAACGGGGTTTGCCCGCTGCCAGCGTGCTGGCGTGCCTGGATGGCGAGCTGGCTAGCTCCTTGCAAAACCAGCTGAGTGGCGAGAGTCTGCGGCTGTACACCAACCAAGACCCCATCGGCACCGAGATCTCTGGCGCCCTGAAAAATGTGATGGCCGTAGCGGCGGGAATTGCGGATGGCCTCCAGCTCGGCGCCAATGCCAAAGCCTCCCTGCTCTGCAGGGGCCTGGCCGAAATCGGGGTGGTCCTTCGGGGATTTGGCGGCCAGAGCGAAACCCTCTATGGCCTAGCCGGACTCGGGGATCTGCTGGCCACGTCCTATAGCCCCCTGAGCCGCAATTACCGCTGTGGTCTGCTGTTAGCGGAAGGGCGCACGGAAGCCGAGGCGACAGCGGCCCTGGCCGCCACCGTGGAGGGGCCCAGAACGGCCCGGGCAGCCCTGCGCCTTGCCCAGGAAAAATCCTGGCACCTGCCCATCTGCGAGCAGGTTGTCTCCGTTCTCGATGGCCTAACCCAGCCGGGCCAGGCTGTCAGAGTTTTGATGGAGCGAGATCTCAAACCAGAATTGCCACGCTGATGCTGCAGGTCGTTCTTATTGAGGCCTTTGCAGACGGTCCCTGCCGGGGCAATGGGGCTGCGGTTGTGCTCCTTGAAGCCCCCCTAGCGGATCCCGTTTTGCAGGGCCTGGCCACCAGCCTCAACCAATCGGAAACGGCGTTTCTTTGGCGCAATGACAACCGCTGGATGCTGCGTTGGTTCACCCCCAGCCGGGAGGTGCCGCTATGCGGCCACGGGACCCTGGCCGCCTGCGTGGCCCTGGGCCATTGGGGACTGCTCCAACCGCTTGAACCGATTCAGCTGTTCACCCGGAGTGGACCCTTACCGGTTCAGCTGCCCGCAGTCGCCGCTGGACAACTCAGTACAGCCCAAATTGAGCTCCCAACCCAAGGATTGGAAGCGAGCGAATGTCCGGTTTATCTGGAGCGCCTGTTACTGGATGCCTTGGGCAGCCCCCCACAGACGTTTTGGCGTTCGAAGCTTGGTTATGCGGTGGTGTTGGTTGAACCCTCTTGCCGCCTGGACACCATGGGGTCCCTGGCAAGCCAGCTGGAAGCCAACGAAGGTCAGGGCATGGTGGTGATGCAAGCAGTCGGCGCCGATGCGGAGCAAAGCCCAATGGTCCTGGATCGCCTGGCCGACTACCAATTGCGGTTCTTTGCCCCAGGGTTGGGGATCCCCGAAGATCCGGTCACGGGGTCGGCCCATGCCCTAGTGGCTCCCTATTGGATGCAGAGCTGCGGCCGATCGAATGTGGTGGGGTGGCAATGCTCACCTCGGCCCGGTGGGATGGTGTGCGAACGCGTCGAGGCAGACAGAATTCAAATCACGGGGTCCGCCTATCGATTGCTCGAGGGCACGATCAATCTCGACGCTGGTCTGTCCGGTGTTGGGTCGGGTTCCCTCGGGCATGCAACAGCAAACGAGACCCATCCCAGCCCTTTGGGGTGGGTGCTGCCATGAAGGGGCGATCCTGGATGGCCCTGCCATTGGCCTTGGGCGCCCTAGCCCTGGGATACGCCGCCCAGGGTCTCACCACAAAATCCAATCGACCCGTAGAAGGAGATGTTCTTGACGCCCTGATTGAGGCACCCGCGCCTCCCTCAGACACCCTGGCCGCAGCGGAACAACTCAAAGCATTCCAGGCCCAGCGCAGCGCAGCGGCCCTTTCAGAACCAGCCCAAGGACGCCCGGTGGAGCTCGAAGTGCGGGTTGCCCTGCTCGGGGCGGGTCAATCCCCCACGGTCTCAGCGACGGGGCCCTGGCGTCTTGTGAGTCCCCAGGGAGATCTGCTGGAAAGCGGTGCTGGGGGACAGCCCGTCAACCTGGCGGCCCTGGCAAGATCCAGCGGCGGGGGAAGTGCTGCAGAGGCTTGGTTGCTGAGCCGAGGGGGTTCGGTACAGGTCAACGGCGTGGCCTACGCCGGCAGGCTCTTCGTGGTTGCAGAAGCTGGGCAACTCACGCTGGTAAACCACCTCCCCCTGGAAACCTATGTGGCCTCCGTGGTGGGATCGGAAATGCCGAGCAGTTGGTCCATGGAGGCCCTTCGGGCCCAGGCCGTGGCGGCCCGTTCCTATGCCCTGGCGCACATGGCAAGGCCGGCCAATCGCCATTGGCACCTGGGCGACAACACCCGTTGGCAGGCCTATCGGGGTCTACAAACAAGCACGGCAAGAACCCGGCAAGCCGTGGGCAGTACCGCTGGCCTGATCCTGAGCTACCAAGGGGCAATTGTGGAAAGTCTCTACGCTGCAACCCGGGAGATCAGCCTGGAGGCCCATGGTCAACTCGGAGCGAGTATGAGCCAGCACGGTGCCCAAGAGCTGGCTGAACAGGGTCGTCCCTACAACGAAATCCTGGGCCACTATTACCAGGGAGCCTCCCTGGCCCGCCTGCGCTCCGGTGCGAGCTGAGTTCCTATGGCGACAGGCCCTTGACCGGTCGGACCAGGCCAGGGAGACCAGGGCCTTGGTGCCCCTCAGCACCGAGTTGATGGATGCCCCCCACCTCAGCCCGTTTGTATTGAGGCGGCTGTTGAGCCAGACCCCAAAGCACCTGCGGGCCGATGGGCCAAAACCCAATCCATTCCTGCCTTGGGAACAGGACTTGGAGGTGGGGCCCTTGGGTTCAAGCCATGTGTTGCTACTCAACAAATATCCCGTCCAACCGGCCCATGTCTTGGTGATCAGCCATGGCTGGCAGCCCCAAGAGGGTTGGTTATCTGAGATGGATTGGCAGGCGGTGGCCTGCGTCGCTAGCGACACCAATGGCCTGTGGTTCTTCAACAGCACGGCCGCCTCAGGGGCAAGCCAGCGCCATCGCCATGTGCAGCTGCTCCCCCGCCAAGCCGGAGAACCAACCTGCCCCCTGGAGCCCTGGTTCAACAGTCAACTCAATGGGGAGCAGGAAGGCTTGCCCTGGCTTCATGCCATCGGCAAGCGGACAGATCCCATCAACCATCTGGATTTGCCCAGGCTCTACAGCCAGCAGCTTGAACAACTGGGCCTCGGACGCGCGGATCTAGACCAGAAACCCTTACATCCCTACAACCTGCTGTTTAACGATCAATGGTTCATCACCATTCGCCGCGAAAAGGAAGACTGCGCTGGCTTCAGCCTCAATGCCCTAGGGTTTTCTGGCTATCTATTGGCCACCGACCATTCAGACCTGGACTGGCTTGGGCGGCACGGGCCAATGGAATTGTTGAGGCAAGTTGCCACCCCGCCTAAGGCAAATTCAGTAATTTCACGGTTGTGGGGATAGGGGAACTAGGGCCTTCGTAGATGGAGGAAACCAATCCACCGTTTGTTGTCCACCGGAATGTCCACCCTAAAAACCCAAACCAGAAACCAAGCCAAAAACCCAGCCAAGTCAAATGTTGCCAGCCGCAATGGCCGCGTTGAGGAGTATCAAACGATCGTTCGACCCATTGCCGCCTTCTATGCGTCCTGCACTCCTGAGCCCTTCGATGATCTGCTGCAGGTGGGGCTGCTGGGGCTGATGCGTGCAGCGGAGCTCTACTGCTCGCGGAACAGTGCCCCATTCGAAGCGTTTGCCAAACCCCACGTGAGGGGTGCAATCCTCCACTACCTGCGAGACGCAGCTCCGCTGATTCGCCTGCCGCGGCGGGTTGCAGAACTGCAACAGAAAGCCAAACGTGAGCGGGATCGGGAGACTTCTCAACTGGAACTCACCGATAACCAACGCCGGGTGCTCGAGGAGCTCAAGGCGTGGCGCCCGCCAATCTCCCTGGACCAACTGCCGTTGGATGGACTCGACATCGCCGCGTCCTCCGAAGCCAGCTCCGGGATCCATGCTGAAGAAAGCGCAGCCGCAGTGGCGGCCCTCCAAAGCTTGGATGCCCAATCGCAATGGATCGTGGGCAAGGTTGTCATGGAGGGATGGAGCTATCGGCGTGCGGCAAGCCAACTCCAGGTGAGCCCAATGACGGTGCAACGCAGGCTGAAGCGGGGTCTGGCCCGGGTGAAATCAGCCCTTGAACAGCAGCGCGGGGGCCTCATCCCTAGTTGGCATCCCGCTCAATTTGCTGCTGGAGGGTGCTGATCGAGGCATTGATGGCAGCGAGTTGCCGCTCCACCCCATCGCGCCAAAAGGTGAGCATCCGCATCTTGCGTTCCTGATGACGACGCATGGCGCTGGCGCCGTTGTCGTCAAAGCCGCCGCAAACGAAGGGAGGAAGCATGGGAAACTTATGCAATGCCCAAAGGTTCTAGCGAGCTGAGCCGGGCTAATGAGTCTCGCGCCTTCCAACCCGTCATGGCCAAGAAGCGCTTGCCCAACAAGGATTGGGGACCCGTTAGCCCCAATCCCAGTCGGCCCAGCGATGGGATCGCGGTATGCAAGCGCCATCCATGGCGCATCAAGGCAAGTTCCGCTTGGACGATCGGGAAGGGCCTAGGGGCCCTAGCGGGGGCAACCTGCTGGGTTGCCGTTGCCTGGATTGGGCTGCCGGTTCCTTCAAGCCAGGCCTACGTAGCCCTGATGGCTGGCCAAAGGGCCAAGCCCCTCAACGGAAGCTTCAACACGGTCCCCGTTCTCCATTCCAATCAACCGGAGGAAGTGGAAGGACCTGGAATCCTGATCAACACATCCTCAGGAGTGAGTTATGCCGCAGAAACAGGGGCACCCCTGACCAATTCCGACTATACGTTCAATGGTGAATTTGGTGTCCATATCCACCACAAGTACATACCCCCAAAAAACGAACGCTGGGCCGGAAGCCGCAGGAGTGAATTAACCCTTGGCCTCATCTTAATCAACACGAGCTACCAACCAGTTCACATTCGCTTTGAAGCTGGGGCTGTGCGCAATAGCTTTCAGGCTCCCTATCTTGCCAATAACCTCATGGGCGTTAAGCCATTGGGCATGCGGGCATGGAATACGGGCCCAGGAGATGCCACCGCGACCCAACTTCTGCGCGGCAAATTGGATTCAAATCTAACCGATGAAATCACCATTCCCGGTCGCAGCAGAGTGGTGATATTTCGCACTGAACTCCCATCGCTTGGAATTGCCAATGCTCTCCTGAGGGGCCGCAGCGATGGACCATTCCAGATGGCAGTTGTCGCAGCACGTGACCCACAAAATGACTACGACATTGTGGCTGTCCTTGACGAATCGAAACTAGCTCCGGGAAGAGTTTACCTGAGACGAATTGCAGAAATAAATAACCGTCAAGTTTTTTCCCGAGTGGGTGGCGTTGCCATCGGGGATACCTATCAAGCGACAATCAACCACGACCTCAATAGCGAAGGCCCGCTACATGTCCCCTTTACCAGCACCAACCGAAATAACTTCGGCACCAAAGAGATACAGGTCAATTCCCTAGCCAGCCGCATGGTGGACTCCTCCCTCGACAACGTGGGCACCTACGGTGTTCGCTATGAGGTCACGCTCAATCTCACCGGGGCCGGTCCCTATGAATTGGTGATGAGCCACCCCACGGCCTTTGGAAGAACGAAGCCATTCACAGCATTTCGTGGGTCGATTCAAATCACAACTGAATCAGGTATCGAGGAGGTCCACGTGGGCATGCGATCAGGCGAGAGCCTTTCCCTTACAAGCCTTAATCTCAAGCCTGGAGTGGTCAATCCGGGCAAGGTGACAATGGTCTATCCGGCTGATGCCACCCCGGGACATCTGCTGAGTGTGGTTTCAGCCAGCCAACTGGCCCAGGTGAAGGATAGGGATCGTCAGGAAGAAATCGCTAGAGTTGCAGCCCAAAAATCGAGCTCCAAGTCATTGAGTTCGCTGATGCCACCACCAGATCCCTACGCTCCTGGCACTGATGAACTGGGAAATCTCTACAGCCAAGGCGCCGGCTTACCTGCTCCACCACCACCGGTGACTAGCCAACAGGGACCAACCGGAGACAATCAAATCAACTTATCCCAGGCCCTCGTTCAAAAGTATCAGCGCACTATTGATGGCAACAGACAAGCTCCCTACGGTCAGCAGGACCGGTAGGAATGGATCGTAAACGTTTTAGCCTAGAACTCAGCGAAGGCCTCCTCAACAAAATTGATCAGTTCAAGCGGGAATGGGGCCTCAGGAGCCGTGGGGCCATTGTCGAACGACTCCTTCAAGAGTTGCTCACCACCGAGGAAACCGAGGACCTTTACAGCGAAGATATCTACTGTGAAGACACCCTTGCCGATGAGCAATATAACACAAAAAACACATACAAACAGCCCAAGGATAGCTATACTAGTGGATACGAAGCTAGCAATGTTAAAGCGTCAGGGAATGAATTCAATAGTAAAGAGTCAAGTTCAGCAAAAGATGAAAGCCGCCGTTCCCCAGGCAATGGCCAGCCAGCCAAAGGTCCACAAGCACCAGATCGTGGTC
>CAIYSK010000143.1 GCA_903928835.1 uncultured cyanobacterium | reverse complement strand
TTGCAGGGGACTGGCCAGGAAGGCATGGGCGCCGACGCCGATGAAGCGGTGGGCCCACCAGAAGATGCCCACGGCGATGGCGATACCCAGCTGGGCCGGCCGCAGAAACTCAGACCAGACCAGCTTTTGGCGGCCATCGAGCACGGCCTGGAAGGGCCACACCGATGTTTGGGCCTGGAGCTCAGAGAAGGCCTCGCCAAAGCGCTGCTGCAGGCGCCGATCGCCATGCCACACGGCAAACAGGTGGTGGGCGATCAGGCCGAGACTGGTGACGACCATGAAACTGCTGCCGATCCAGAGCAGGTGGGTGGCGCACCAGAGCACCTGGCCAACGGCCTGGGGGTGGCGACTGATGCGGATGATCCCGGTGGCATAGAGGCGCACCTGGGGTTTGAGCACGGCTGGGATCTCCAGCAGGTTGTAGGTGGCCGGATACAGGAACAGGAAGCTGATGGCCGTGCCGACCCAGACCAGGGGCACGATCCAGGGCTGGTCCTGCAGGGTCCAAAGCCGCAGGCCGTCGTAGCGGTGGGCCAGGAAGTAGCCGATCACGATCACCGCTGAGGGGATACTCAGGGCGGCGAACAGCAGGCGCCAGGCCCGTTCGCCGATGCGCTCCACCCCCCAGCTGCGCAGGGCGGCACCGCCGCTGTGGATCACGGCAAAGGCCAGCAGCAGGGCCAGCATTACCAGGCTGCTGTGGTGCAACGCCCCGGGTGGGGTGGCGGCGGCAACGCAGGCAAAAGGCGGCATGGTGATGACAAGCAGTGTCAGATTCTGGCGAATGGGAATCCACGCCTAGAGTTGCCGTTCGCCTGCCGGTGCGAGCCTCCTTCGGGCCACTCCATGGCTGATCTGCCGTTCACCCTTGACCAGCTGCGCATCCTGCGGGCCATTGCCAGTGAAGGCAGCTTCAAGAAAGCGGCCGACAGCCTGTATGTGACCCAGCCGGCGGTCAGCCTCCAGATCCAGAACCTGGAGAAGCAGCTCGATGTCTCCCTGTTCGATCGCGGCGGGCGCAAGGCCCAGCTCACCGAAGCGGGCCACCTGCTCCTCAGCTACTGCGACCGCATCCTCAGCCAATGCCAGGAGGCCTGCCGCGCCCTCGACGACCTCCACAACCTGCGCGGGGGCTCCCTGGTGGTGGGCGCCAGCCAGACCACCGGCACCTACCTGATGCCGCGCATGATCGGCCTGTTTCGCCAGAAGTATCCCGACGTGGCCGTGCAACTGCAGGTGCACAGCACCCGCCGCACGGGCTGGAGCGTGGCCAATGGCCAGGTGGATCTGGCGATCATTGGCGGCGAGCTGCCCGCCGACCTCAACGACCTCCTCCAGGTGGTGCCCTATGCCAGCGATGAGCTGGCCCTGGTGCTGCCGGTGAAACATCCCCTGGCCCGGCTGGGGGAGCTCAGCAAGGACGACCTGTACCGGCTCGGGTTTGTCTGCCTCGATGCCCAGTCCACCACCCGCAAGATGGTGGACCAGCTGCTAGCCCGATCGGGCCTGGACGTGGGCCGGCTCAAGATCGAGATGGAGCTCAATTCCTTTGAGGCGATCAAGAACGCCGT
>CAIYSK010000142.1 GCA_903928835.1 uncultured cyanobacterium | reverse complement strand
TTCCTGGCCTGGGAACTGGAACTGCTGCCCGTGTATCTCCTGCTGGCGATCTGGGGTGGCAAAAAGCGCCAGTACGCAGCCACCAAGTTCATCCTTTACACCGCAGGCAGCTCCCTGTTCATCCTGTTGGCGGGGCTGGCCATGGCCTTCTACGGCGGGGGGGTTCCCACGTTTGAGTATTCCGCCCTGATGGCCAAGGGCTTCCCAGCTGGTTTCCAGCTGCTCTGTTACGCGGGGCTGCTGATCGCCTTTGGGGTGAAGCTCCCGATCGTGCCCCTGCACACCTGGCTGCCCGATGCCCACGGGGAAGCTACCGCGCCAGTGCACATGTTGCTGGCAGGGATTCTGCTGAAGATGGGCGGCTACGCCCTGCTGCGCTTCAACTGTCAGATCCTGCCCGATGCCCACGCCCAGTTCGCGCCGCTCCTGATCGTGCTGGGGGTGGTGAACATCATTTATGCCGCCCTCACCTCCTTCGCCCAACGCAACCTCAAACGCAAAATTGCCTACAGCTCCATCAGCCACATGGGGTTTGTGCTGATCGGCATCGGCAGCTTCAGTGCCCTCGGCAGCAGTGGCGCCATGCTCCAAATGATCAGCCACGGCCTGATTGGAGCCAGCTTGTTTTTCCTGGTGGGTGCCACCTACGACCGCACCCACACCCTTCAGCTGGATGAGATGGGCGGGGTGGGGCAAAAAATGCGCAAAATGTTTGCCCTCTGGACCATCTGCTCCCTGGCATCCCTTGCCCTGCCAGGGATGAGTGGGTTTGTCTCCGAGTTGATGATCTTTGTGGGCTTAGCCACCGATGAGGCCTATACCCTGCCTTTCCGGATCGTGATCTCTGGTTTGGCGGCCATTGGCGTGATCCTCACTCCGGTGTATCTGCTCTCAATGCTGCGGGAAATCTTCTACGGCAAGGAAAATGTGGAGCTGGCCTCCCACACCCACCTCGTCGATGCGGAGCCCCGCGAGATTTACATCGTGGGGTGTCTGCTGGTGCCGATCATCGGCATTGGCCTCTACCCCCGCCTCCTTACCGACACCTACCGGGCCTCCATGGAAGCCCTCGTGGCCAGGGATGACAGTGCGCTGAAGGCCTTGACCGCACCGGCAGGCTCGAGCCTGATTCGCCAAAACCCTTTCAAGGCTCCTTCGTTTGGCTAGCGGTAGTGGTGGGCATCGACCACTACCGCTAGCGTAGGCACAGCGAGTCCCAAGGAGCGAGACAACACCGGTGGCAGAAGGGGGCGCCAGGCTGGCCATCCGGCTGCTGCAGGACGCAGCCGTAAGAGGGGAACTCGACCCCTGGGATGTGGATGTGATTGCCGTTGTCGATGGCTTTCTCGACCAATTGCGCCAACGGATTGAGGTTCCCAGGCTGGTGGCCGCCGCCGGTGGCAGCTACGAACAGGACCTGGCCGAGACCAGCGAAGCCTTTCTAGCCGCCTCCGTGCTGGTGGGCCTTAAGGCCGAAGTGCTCGAGGCCGCCACGTTCCCCCCCGAGCCAGTCCAGGACGACAGCTTCGGCTTTGATTTCGATGACGACGGCCAGGGCTGGCTCATGAACCCCGGCCTCGAGATCCCCCGCAGGCCCGAACGGCATCTCTGGCGCCGCCCCGTAGCCCCCCCGCCGCTGCAGCGAACGGTCACCCTGGGGGAGCTGATCCGTCAACTCGAAGATATTGCCGAGCGGATCGAAGACGATGAAAGCAAAATCCGCAGCCGCCTTCGCCCCAAGCGATACAGCGAACGGGCCGCGATTGAACAGGTGGCAGCCCTCGCCCACCGGGAAAAGCTCCCCGAAACCACAGCGGCCCTAAGTCAATTCCTCTTGCAATGGCCCCAAGCCGTGCAATGGCTAGGCTTCGAAGAGTTGGTGGAGGCCTGGGCTGCCTCGGTGGAAGCCAAGGGTGCCGCCGCAGAACTGGATGCAGACCGGGTCGGCGTCTTCTGGGCCCTGCTGTTCCTCTGCCACCAAGGCAAGGTGGAACTCGAACAAACGGGTGGCTTGTTTGGCCCGTTGAGCCTGAAACGACTGCTGGATATGGGTGAGAGCGTGCAATTGGCCCTCAGGCCAACTCTCGTGCCGACTCTTGAACCGCTTGCGGCCTAATCGCAGGACTAGGCTGGGGCCTGAGACCGACGTGAGCAAACGCCAATGAAGGCGATGATCCTGGCGGCCGGTAAAGGCACCCGTGTACGTCCCATCACGCACACGATCCCCAAGCCGATGATCCCCATCCTCCAGAAACCCGTGATGGAGTTTCTGCTGGAGCTACTGCGGGAACACGGCTTTACCGAAATCATGGTGAACGTCTCCCACCTCGCTGAGGAGATCGAGAATTACTTCCGAGATGGTCAGCGTTTCGGCGTCGAAATTGCCTACAGCTTTGAAGGCCGCATCGAAGACGGCGAGCTGATCGGCGATGCCATGGGATCTGCCGGCGGACTCAAAAAGATTGAAACCTTCCAGCGCTTCTTCGACGACACCTTCGTGGTGCTCTGCGGGGACGCCCTGGTCGACCTCGATCTCACCGAAGCGGTGAAGCGCCATAAAGCCAAAGGCGCCCTCGCCAGCCTGATCACCAAACGGGTCCCCCGCGACCAGGTGAGCAGCTACGGCGTGGTGGTCACCGACGAGGACGGCCGCGTGCGCTCCTTCCAGGAAAAGCCGGAGGTGGATGAAGCCGCCAGCGACATGATCAACACGGGCATCTACATCTTTGAACCCGAGGTGCTGGATTTTGTTCCCAGCGACCAAGCCTTTGATATCGGCTCCGACCTGTTCCCCAAGCTTGTGGCAGCCGGCGCCCCCTTCTACGCCCTGCCGATGGAATTCGAATGGGTGGATATCGGCAAGGTGCCCGACTACTGGCAAGCGATCCGCAGCGTGCTCCAGGGCCAGGTGCGCCAGGTCAAAATTCCTGGCAAAGAAGTGCGTCCAGGGATCTATGCGGGCCTGAATGTGGCCGCCAACTGGGATCAAATCAACGTTACAGGACCCATTTATGTGGGCGGCATGACCAAGATCGAAGACGGAGCCACCATCATTGGCCCGGCCATGATTGGCCCCAATTGCCACATCTGCGAAGACGCCACGATCGACAACTCGATCATCTTTGACTATTCCCGCATCGGTGCGGGTGTGCGCCTGGTGGAGAAATTGGTGTTTGGCCGCTATTGCGTCGACCGCAACGGCGACCACTTCGACCTCCAGGAAGCGGCCCTCGATTGGCTGATCACCGATGTGCGCCGCCAGGATGTGGTCGCCCCATCGGCCCAGCAGAAGGCCATGGCCGAACTCCTCGGCACCGACCTGGCCCTTACGGGATCGAATTAACGCTTGCCAAAGGACCCAACCCCGCCAAACGCAGGATTTCTGGGATTCGCTCTTCTGCTTTGATCGCCATCAAGTGGACCCCCTGGGCTAGCTCCAGGTAGCTGGCCACCTGCTCCGCCGCAATCGCCACCCCTTCTTGAGCTGGGTTGGCCGCCCCGGCCAAGCGATCAATCATGGCCTGGGGGATGTTGGCGCCGGGTACCACCCGGTTGATGAAGGCCGCATTTTTCGCCGACTTGAGCAGGAAGACCCCTGCCAGCACGGGGATACCCAAGGGTCCAGCGATCTCGCCCACAAAGCGTTCGAGCGCCGATCGATCGGTGACCATCTGGGTTTGGAGAAAGCGCGCTCCAGCAGCATGCTTGCGGGCAACCCGGCTTTTCAGGCCGTTCCAGCTGGGCGACTGGGGATCGGCAGCGGCCCCCGCAAACAGGGCCGTAGCGCCATCGGCCAGCTCGCCTGCCACGGGGTCGATGCCCGCATTGAGCTGGGCCACCACTTGTAACAACCGCACCGCCTCAAGTTCATTCACGGGCCTGGCCCCCGGTTGGTCGCCGGCGCGCACGGGATCGCCGGTGAGGCAAAGCACATTGCGCAAGCCCAGGGCGTGGGCCCCCAGCAGATCCGCCTGCAGGGCAATCCGGTTGCGATCCCGGCAGGCCAGCTGGAGCACGGGCTCGATACCGGCATCGAGCAGCAAGCGACACATCGCCAGGCTGCTCATCCGCATCACCGCTCGGCTGCCATCGGTCACGTTGACGGCATGCACCCAACCCTTCAGGGCCTTGGTCGCCGCCAAGGTTCGGCTGGGATCCCCCCCTCGGGGCGGCGTGACTTCCGCTGTGATGGCCAACTGTCCGCTGGCCAAGGCCTGTTGGAGCAGCAAGCCAACCCTTGTTGAGCAAGCCCCATCATGCGGCAACGCCATGCCTACAGTGATCCCAAGCCTGCAGGGTGGGGGATGGATCGCGCGTACGACAGCCGGGAGCCGGCCATCTCAGAGCGGGAAACCGAGATCGTTGAGCTGGTGGCCAGGGGCCTCACCAACCAGGAGATTGCCCAGGCCCTCACGATCAGCAAACGCACCGTGGATAACCACGTGAGCAACATCTTCACCAAAACGGGTGCCAAAAATCGGGTGGCCTTACTGAATTGGGCCATGGACCACGGCAAGATCTGCCGCGATGGCTTCAACTGCTGCGACATCGACACCAGCCATCCCTAGCCCCTAAGTCGTAAAACCCAGCCCTTAGGCATCTGCCCAGTCAAGGCACCCTGAAAGCAATTGCTGGCGCTGGTACTCCGGCCAATGGGCCAGGGGGTAGTTGGCCAAGGCCGCATTGCTGAGGGAAGGCCGACCGGTGAGCTCGAGCACGCAACAGGCCGGAATCGGCACAGGCTGGTCGGGATCCTGCAACTCCACCTCCGCCACCACCAAGGGGGCATTGCTGCCCTCAAAAACATCCAGCACCCAATCGCCTCCGGGCCAATTAAGGCCATAGCGCCATTTGCTGAGTTGGCTCGGCGCCAGATCCAGCAGGCTGCGGGCATCCTCCAGGGGAATCGGATACTCGAACTCCTGGCGCACCAAACCATTGGCCGAGCCTGCCGTTTTAAGGGTGATCCACGCCTCCTGCTTGGCGGTTCGCACCCGCACGGTGAACCCCTGGGGTCCACTCACCAGATAGCCCTGCTGCAGCTGGGCCTGCCAACAGATCGCCTCCCGCCACTGCTCCCCATGGACCAGAAAGCGCCGTTCAATCTCGAGGGCCATGGGACTTAGTTATGGGAGGGCTCTGCGGCGACAAGGCTGCCGGTCCAATGCAGTTTGCGCGTCAAGGTGCGGTAATAAGACGGGCTTTGTTCCAGCACCACCTGGAGGGCGGGGTGGGAGCTGCGTTGCACCATGGCCCGATCCCCAGGTTCCAGGTGGGTGGCGTGGGCTCCGTCCTTCCAGAGCTTCACCCGGCGGCTGGTTTCACCCAGGGGCCAAACGGAGAGCTGGGAGCGCGGCGGCACCACTACGGCCCGGCTCGACAGGCTCATCGGGCAAATCGGGTTCACCACAATCGCCTCAATGCCGGGATGGAGGATCGGCCCACCTGCTGCCATGGCATAGCCCGTGGAACCGGTGGGGGTGGCGATGATCAGGCCGTCGCCACGGTATTGATCCACCACCTCGCCATCAATCTCCAACTCGAGGACGCAGGTGGGTGACACCTCATCGAGACAGGGACGGAAATAGAAATCGTTGAGAGCGAGGTGGGTCTCCTCAAGGTCTTGGGGGCCACCTGAACCACCTTCCAATCCATAGGTCCTACCCCGTTCCACATGGGCCTGGAGCATCATGCGCCGCTCCATGGCAAAGCGATCATCCCGGAGGCGATCCCAGAGGCAGTCCTCTTCACCGCTGAGTTTGAGCAGTTGGCGCTCATGGGTCAAAAAGCCCAGGTGCCCGCCCACGTTGAAGCTGAGGATCGGCACCCCGAGCGGCGCCAGATGGCGGGCCGCCCCCAGCACCGTGCCATCCCCCCCCAGCACCAAGGCCAAATCGGGGAGCGCTTCCTCAGTGGCCAGCAGACCTGGAAATGGATTCGCGTAAAGGCCGCTTTGGGCCGTCACCACATGGGCTCCCTTGCTGCGTAAATCCTCGGCGCAGCGCTTTGCCTGGCGCTGGGCCGCCTGGCTACCGGAGCGCGCTATCAGCCAGACCCGCTCAAGCAGCATGGGACAGGACGGCTACCAACGGAGCAGGTTGAAGCGCTCCATATCCACCGTTTCCCGATTGCGGTAGAGCGAGAGCAGGATCGCCAGGCCCACCGCCGCCTCAGCAGCGGCCACGGTGATCACAAAGATCGTGAACACCTGGCCCCGGATCAACTGGCCATCGAGATAGTTGGAGAAGGCCATCAAGTTGATGTTCACGGCATTCAGCATCAGCTCAATGCTCATCAAGACCCGCACGGCATTACGGCTGTTGATCAGCCCCCAGACTCCTGTGCAGAAGAGCACCGCCGCCAACGCCAGGTAGGCCTCGAGGGGGATCGTGGAGGAGATGCTGGGGTCCATCGGAGCAAGAAAGGGCTAGGAAAAGGTGAAGCGGGGTGGGAACGGAAAGGGATTGGGACAGAAGTGATTGACGAGGATTTTCAACGGATCGCTGGGGAGAGCTTCATCGGGGTGTCCTATCGAGCAGCAGGGGCGTGCGCGCCTTCTCAATGAGGCCTTGATCTACGGGGTCTCCCGTGGCGATATCGCTGGAAATAACATCCCTGCGGGCCAACACGATGGCTCCAATCATGGCGATTAACAGCAACACCGAGGCCAACTCAAAGGGCAACAGGTAATCGCTGAACAGATGTTCGCCAATGCGAATCGTGGCATCTTCGCCAACGGGTTCGGGTCCTGGCAGGGGCCACGGCGTTGTGAAGGCCACCCGAATCAGCAGGGCGAACAAGCCGGCACACACCGCACCAGAGAGCACCCGGCGCAGGGCCAAACCGGGGATGGCCTGAAGGGTTTCCTTTTTGTTCACGAGCATGATCGCGAACAAAATCAACACATTCACCGCTCCCACATAGACCAGCACCTGGGCCGCCGCCACAAAGCTGGCGTTGAGCATCAGGTAGAGCCCCGCAACCGAGAGGAACACACCCCCCAGGAGGAACGCGGAATACACGATGTTGGGCAGAAGCACCACGCCCAAGGAGCCCAACACCAGGGTGGCCGAAAGGACCACAAAACAGATCAGCTGGGTGGTGGAGGCGATGGTCATGAAGGGGTCTCCTCGGTTGTCGGGGTCGCCTGGGTTGTCGGGGTCGCCTGGGGCAGGGTTGCAAGCACCTCCTCGGGGAGCTTGCCCGCCCGGGGAGCGCTTGGATCGACCCCATGGGGATCCATGACACCCTTGGGCAGGTAAACCAGCTCCTTCAGGGCAACAACGGCTGGATCGCTGGTCACGCTGGTGGGGAGACGGCCTAAGGCCACATTGTCAAAATTGAGGCTATGGCGATCGAAGGCCGCCAGTTCGTACTCCTCTGTCATCGAGAGGCAGTTGGTGGGGCAGTACTCCACACAGTTGCCACAAAAGATGCACACCCCGAAATCAATGGAGTAATTCCGCAACTCCTTCTTCTTGGTGGCCTTGTTCATGACCCAATCCACCACCGGCAGATTGATCGGACAGACCCGCACACACACCTCACAGGCGATGCACTTATCAAATTCGTAGTGGATACGCCCCCGGTAACGCTCGGAGGGAATCAGCTTTTCGTAGGGGTACTGAACCGTGATCGGCCGGCGGCGAAGGTGATCAAAGGTGACCCCCAAGCCCTGGGCGAGGTAATTGGCCGCTCCCACCGCATCACGGGTGTAGTCGCCGACTTTCTTAAGGAACCCGAACATGGATTGAAAGGGGAGAGGGCGCAAAGCGGAGGACGGGACAGCATCGACAAGCCAAACCCATGATGACTGGTGCCGGCGTTACCCGCCGAAAGCCATCGGGAAGGCCAGCTTCAAAGAAGCCGTGACCAGGAGATTGACCAGGGCAATCGGCAACAGAAACTTCCAGCCCAAATCCAGCAACTGGTCAATCCGCACCCGGGGCACGGTCCAGCGCAACAGGATGGCAAAAAACACCAGCAGATAGGCCTTGAGAACGGTCATCACGATCCCCACAGAGGCTGTGATCAACTGCACCAAGGGAGCATCCACCGATTGTCCTAGCCAGCCCGCCAGCCATTCCACGGGCACCGGGAATCCCCAGCCCCCCAGGTAGAGAACCGAAACCAGCAGGGCCGAGAGCACCAGGTTGATGTAGCTGCCCAGATAGAAGAGGGCAAACTTCATCCCGGAATATTCAGTCTGGTAGCCCGCCACGAGCTCCTCCTCCGCCTCAGGCAAGTCGAAGGGGAGGCGTTCGCATTCGGCCAGGGCACAGATCCAGAAGATCACAAACCCCACGGGCTGGCGCCAGATGTTCCAGCTGAGAATGCCAGCCCCGCTTTGCTGGTTGACGATGTCGACGGTGCTGAGCGAGTTGCTCATCATCACCACGGCGAGCACAGCCAAAGCCAGGGGAATCTCGTAACTGATCGACTGGGCCGCAGCCCGCAAGCCCCCCAACAAGGAGTACTTGTTGTTTGAGGCGTAGCCGCTCATCAGCAAACCAATGGGCTGGATGCTGCTCAGGGCAATCCAGAGAAAGATCCCAATCCCCACATTGCTGATCAGCAGGTTTTGGCCAAAGGGCACCACCAACCAGCTGAGGATGACGGGCACCAGCACCAACACGGGGCCGAGGGTGAAGAGCAGGCCATCGGCCCGCGCTGGAATGACATCTTCCTTGAACAACAGCTTCATGCCATCGGCCATGGGCTGAAGCACCCCCAAGGCGCCGGCGTACTCCGGGCCAATGCGCTGCTGCACGGCGGCAGAAATCTTGCGCTCAAGCCAAACGTTGACCAGCACACCAACCACCGCTGCCACGAGCACCAGCACCATCGGCAGGGGCAGCCAGAGCAGGTGGGCAGCTCCTGGGCTTAACCCCAGGCTCCGCATGGCCAGCTCAAAACTGCCCTCCAAATCAAGGCCCACTTGCGCGACCTGCGCCAGAGCCGGGATGGTCACCATGACGGCCGCTCAGATGGGGGCAACTTAGCGGGCCCCTTGGGGAACCCACTGCCTTTCGGCGTGGCCTGTGTAGATCTGGGTCGGTCGGTAGATGCGATTGGCACCGAGCTGCTCCTTCCAATGGGCCAGCCAGCCGGCGGTGCGGGCAATGGCAAAGAGGGGGGTAAAGAGATCTTCTGGGATGCCGAGCTTGCGGTAAACGAGGCCGGAATAGAAGTCGACGTTGGGATAGATACCCTTCGGCCCCAGCCGTTCCGCCGCAACGCTTTCCAGTTTTCTGGCCAGGTCGTAGAGGGGGTCATGGCCAAATTGATCAAACAGCTCTTCTGCCAGCTTTTGCAGGATGACGGCCCGGGGATCCTTCACCTTGTATTCCCGGTGGCCAAACCCCATGATCTTTTGCTTCTGGGCGATGGCCCGATCCAGCCAGGGCTCGACCTGATCTTCCGTGCCGATCTGCTCGAGCATCTCAAGCACGTCTTCGTTGGCGCCGCCGTGGAGGGGGCCCGCCAGGGTTCCCACGGCTGATGCCACCACCGCATAGGGGTCGGTGAGGGTACTGGCGGTGACCCGGGCACTGAAGGTGCTGGCGTTGAGGCTGTGCTCGGCGTGGAGGATCAGACAGGCATCAAAGATGCGGGCCGCCAGGGGATCGGGCTCCCGTTCCGTGAGCATGTACAGAAAGTTGGCGGCGTAGGCGAGATCGTCGCGGGGCTGGATGGGGTCCTGGCCTTTGCGAATCAGCTGGAACGCCGCGACCATCGTGGGGATCTTGGCGATGAGCCGCACCACCGCCGCCGCGATGTAGTCGGGGCTATCCAGGGCCCGCCGGGAATAGAACAACCCCAGGGAAGCGGCACTGGCCTGCAAGGCATCCATGGGATGCCCCCCCGAGGGGAAGCTTTTCATCATGTCGCGGATCCGGAAGCTGACCCGCCGGTGCATTTGCACCTCGCTTTCAAAGGCCTGCAGCTCAGCTGCGGTGGGCAACTCACCCCAGATCAAGAGGTAGGCCGTTTCCAGGAAGCTGCTGTTGGTGGCGAGGCTTCCCACCTCGTAGCCGCGGTAGGTGAGCTTGCCCTGGAGGCCATCGATATCGCAGATCGCCGACTGGGTCGCCGGAACCCCCTCCAGGCCGGGGCGAAACACGGGAGCTGCCGTCCCTACTGCTGAACTGGCCATGCCTTGGGGCTTCCCCGCGCGGAGCAATGGGTTGAACCTAGGGCTGGCGGCCATGCCCGTGCCGTAGCGCACGCTGCCGCTCCAAGTGCCGATTCTGGGTACGCCTGGCGCCGCTACTGGGTGCCGAGAAGCTGCCTAGGAGCCATCAGCAGCTTCAACTGGCCCTGCCCAGAGCCCAGGAGCAGCAGAGCAATGCCAGCCTTTTTCAACACAACCGCTC
Organism: uncultured cyanobacterium; assembly: GCA_903928835.1. Lineage (GTDB taxonomy): Bacteria > Cyanobacteriota > Cyanobacteriia > PCC-6307 > Cyanobiaceae > Cyanobium_A. The sequence goes on along the minus strand of CAIYSK010000142.1, from coordinate 2,173 downwards.
CCTCGGGCGCCCCGATCAGCCGGGCCGCCAAGGCCCCCAAATCCGGCTCATGGCCCACCAAGGCCAGGCGCTGAAGCCGGGAATGGGCCGAAGCCACCCGCTGAAACTCCGCCACCAGGGGCAACGGATCACCCCCTGGCGCTAGGGCTGCATCAGCCACCAACGACAAGGACGGTGATCCCTGGGCCAAGAGGCCTGCCGCGATAGCAATCTCCGCCGTTTGGCGGGCGCGCACCAGGGGGCTCGTCACCAACTGGTCGCAGCCCAGGCCGAGCAGCACCAGCCGCTCAGCCACGGCCCTCGTGCGGCTGCGACCAAGAGCGGTTAGGGCCCTTTCCCCATCCGCGCGCTCCGGGCACCGCTCTTCGGCAATGCCGTGGCGCAGCAGCAGGAGCTCAACCAAAACTCAACCGGGCCTTGAGGTGCACCCCATTGGCCTCACCCTCCAAACCAACCGCCAAGCCATCGACGGAGGCGGCCAAGGGTTGGCCTGCCAGGCCTGAGAGCAGGCGCCAGGTGGTCCAGCGCTGCAGCAGCTCCTGGGCCTTGGCTGGCCCCAGGGCCCACTGCAGGGGCGCCTTGGCCATCTCCAGGGCAGCGACCTGGGCTTGGCGCTGCTTGGGGGCCTGGTGCGACTCCCGTTGCTGCTTCAAAACCTCCAGATCTTTGCCCCACCAAGCGATCGTGCCTTCCGTTGAGCGGGCCGCTTCCAGACTGGCTTGCAAGGGGGGCGCAGCAGCGGCATTCGGACCCGCCTCCAGGTGGGTCCAGACCCGCAAGGGAGCCCCCCCGTCAACGGTTAACGGTGCACTCAAGAGACCTTGGGCTGCAAGCGCCGGATCCAAGGCTTCTGGTGCTGGCTGGGCCAGCCCCGTACCGATCAACCAGCCCGTCGGGCTGTCCGCCCAGAGCAGCGGTCCGGCATCGGCCGCCGCCACCAAAGCCGGAATTGGGCTGGAGCCAGCCCCGGCCAACACGCCCTGGAGCAGCCCCTGCAGGGCTTCAGGCCAGGCCGCTGGGTTTTGCAGCAAGGCCAAGCTGTCCGCCTCCCCATGGACCGCCGCCAGCAGGGCCCCATTGCGGCTTTGATCGGCCAGGGGCCGCCAGGGAAGGCTGCCTTCCGCCAGCTGGAACCAGGCCTCCGCCGCCAGGGTGCGCTGCTCGGGCCGCAGGGTCGCCATCACATCCTTGAGCCCACCTGCAACCAGCCGATCTGCGGGCAGGCCCAGCCATTCGATGAGGGCCTCGGGCCTGGCGGTGAGCAGGGCCGAACCTTGGCCCAAGCGCTGCAAGCCCTGGAGGAACTGGGGGCTTGCAGCCTGGTTGAGGTCATCGATTTGGGAGACATCGAGGGCCTGCTGCAACACGGATCGGCCCGAGGCAATCAACACCAGGTCGTCGTTGATCAGGGCCGTCGCCATGGGCACGGGGGGCTCACCAGCCCCCACAAGGGCACCGCGGCCGCTGATCAGGCCCATGCCGCGGTAGGTGCTGATCTGCAGGTCGGTGCCGGAGAGGCTGCGGGTTTGCCAAAAGCGCTGCAAAAAGCGACGGGCCCCATCGCCATTGCGGCTACGCAGGGCTAACAGCCAGCCCTGGGGCGCATCACCGGGGCCTTCGGAAATCAGGGCCAGGCTGGTTTCTGGACCAATCCAACTGGCTAATTCCGTGGCGTAATCGATGCCCGCGGCCGCAAAGGCTCCATCGCGCAGGCGGGCCACCGTATCGGCCGCCAAACGGCGCTGACGCGACGGTGCCACCGCCCGGGCGTAGACAACGGGCTGCTCAGGATCGGCCAGCCAGTAGAGGCTCAGGGGCGTCAGCCGCGGCACAAACCGAGCGGCGGCCGGCACCACCAGGGCCTGGTTTTGCAATTGCAGGGGGGAGTGATCCAACACAAACCACCACCCCCCGATGCCGAGGCTGAGCAGCGACAACGCCACCGCAAGCACAACCGCCAGGAAGGGGCGGGCCTTCATGCGCCCAACGCAGGATGGGTCCCATCTTGACCCTTACCCCTTCGTTTGCCCGCCATGGCCACCCCTGAAACGATCCGCGCCCGGGATCTGCACGCCCGCCTGGCCCAAGGGGAATCCATCCAGCTGGTGGATGTGCGCGAAGACCAGGAACTGGAACTAGCCCGGCTGCCCTACCCCGTGGTTCATCTGCCCCT
>CAIYSK010000141.1 GCA_903928835.1 uncultured cyanobacterium | reverse complement strand
TTCTGCACGATCGAGCCCAACGTGGGCGTGGTGGCCGTGCCGGACCCCCGTTTGGCCAAGCTTTCGGCCATTTCCAACTCGAAGGAGCTGATCTCCACCCGGGTTGAATTCGTTGATATCGCGGGGTTAGTCAAGGGTGCCAGCCAGGGGGAGGGCCTGGGTAACAAGTTTCTGGCCAATATCCGCGAGGTGGACGCGATCGTCCATGTGGTGCGCTGCTTCGACGATGACGACGTCATCCATGTGTCCGGCAGCGTCGACCCGGTCCGCGATGCCGAGGTGATCAACCTGGAGCTGGGCCTGGCCGACCTGGCCCAGATCGAGAAACGCCGCGATCGCCTCAAGAAGCAGCTGCGCACCAGCAAGGAAGCCCAGCTCGAGGACACCGCCCTGGGTCGGATCCAGGCCGAACTCGAAGCCGGTGGGGCCGCCCGCAATATCGCCCTCCATGAAGAGGAGGAACCCCTGGTGCGGCTCCGGGGCCTGATGACCGCCAAACCAATCATCTACGCCACCAATGTCAGCGAAGACGACTTAGCCGAAGGCAATGGCTGGGTGGAGCAGGTGGCTGAGCTGGCCGCCAAGGAAGGGGCCGAAACCGTGCGGATCTCAGCCCAGGTGGAAGCGGAGCTGGTGGAACTGGGCGAGGACGAGCGGGACGCTTACCTAGAGGGCCTGGGCGTGAGCGAGGGCGGACTGCAGAGCCTGATCGCCGCCACCTACCGGCTGCTGGGCCTGCGCACCTACTTCACCACCGGCGAAAAGGAAACCCGCGCCTGGACCATCCATGCCGGCATGACCGCCCCCCAGGCCGCCGGCGTGATCCACACCGATTTCGAGCGCGGCTTCATCCGCGCCCAAACCGTTAGCTACGCCCAGCTGCTCGAAGCCGGTTCCCTGGCCGAAGCCCGCAACCGCGGCTGGCTGCGCAGCGAGGGCAAGGAGTATGTGGTGGCCGAAGGGGATGTGATGGAGTTTTTGTTTAACGTTTAAGGCCAGATATTCACGACCTAAGCACTCTGTTAAGCAACCATCTTCCCACACCTGTATACTCAGGTAGCGCTCGGAAGATGGCTCGGCTTTAGTCCATCCTGGAGGGTTGACTTGCTGAGCAATGCCGACTTGGCTACCATCAGATCGTTATCCATAAATAAAAGGTCATGGCCTCGCCTGTTTGCATGATTGTGGGCTATGGACCTGGCGTTGGCCATGGGATTGCCCAAGCCTTCGCTTCTGAAGGGTTTCAGCTAGCCCTGCTCTCGCGGCATCCAGATAATCATCGTGAGCTGCTGAATGGCCTACTGGAGCAAAGTGTGCAGGCCCAAGGCTTTGCTGCTGATGCCAGCCAACCGGCATCGATCCAGGCGGCTATTGCGTTAGCTTCCTCAACCTTGGGCGAACCCGAAGTACTCATTTATAACGCCTCTGCATTGCGGCCAGGTCCCCTAGGGAGTGTCAGCAGTGGGGACGTGCTGGCTGACCTTGGCGTGATGGTTGGCGGCGCCTTGACGGCGGCCAATGCGGTGATCCCCGGGATGAAGCAGAGGGGGCATGGCACGATCATGTTTACGGGCAGTCAGTGGGGAGAAGTGCCTAACCCCGCCTTCGCAGCCGCCTCAATCGGCAAAGCAGCCTTGCATCAACTGGCACGCTTGGTTGCCTTGGATCTGCAAGGCAGCGGCGTGCGCTCGGTGCTGTTCATCATCAAGGGCCTAGTGCATCGCGAGACAACCGAAAATCCCAAGCGGATTGGCGAGGCGTTCCTGCATGCGCATCAACAGCCACTGTCGCCTGAGTCCAGCGAGATCGTGTTTGAAACCCAACCCGAACCCTGAGGCTCTTGTGGGGTTGGCTGCTGAAGCCTGCCCAATTAGATCAAGCTTGGCTGACCCGTCTCAGGGTCAGCCTGGCCAACCCCAAGCCGCCGGGGTGATCCACAGCGATTATGAAAGCGTGTCATCGTGGACAAGATCGCGAGATACAACCAAACATCAAGTGGCTGGACAACCCAAGCCCTTGACAAAAATCCTCTTACAATTAGGCAAGGGGGAAATCATATAAAAACAAATATTGCCATGTGAATTCAAGAATTAAAGTTCAAAGCAGTCATCTTTCTCCCTCATCAAATTCTGTGATCCTTAGCGCCTCAATCTCCCAGCCCCCAAAGCCAACCAACCGAGCCCGGCCAGCCCCACCACCCCAACACCAATCAACCCGAAGGCTGCCACGTTAATTAAACCAATTGTGGCCTTAATCTCGGCCCTGTCGTTAACGTGGGGGAAGGGCGATTCGGGCTCCGGCAGATCCAGAAAAGCGCAGAGGGGTCCCCAGCCCTGGTCGACGCTGTAAACCAGCAGGCGCTCTGGCGGCACAGCGGCTTTCACCTCTTCACTGTATTGGTGATAGTGGGCGATAGCGGCCTGGCGATTGGCCATGGTGCCGCGGTGGGCCCGTTGCCAGACCAGGCGGTGGGTCATGTCGCCTAGGGCCCGGGCAAAGGGACTGACGGCGGCGAGCAGCTGGAACTGCCACATCCGTTCGCTGAAATAGATCGTTTCCAGGGTGCTCTCGTACCAGGCCTCGGCGCCGCGGGGATGGAGGGTGAGGATCACCTTGGCGCCGGGGTTGGCCTCAAGCAGCTCCCGCCAAACGCAGCTGGCCGGGTTATCCACCGCCGCCACGTAGCCGGTGAACACCTCATCCCAGGGGAACTGCTGGCCGGGCTGGCCATGGGCCACCCGGCGCCAGAAGGCCAGATGGTGGAGATTGGCCCGGTTTTGCAGCACCTCCACCATGTGGTAGCAGGGCAGGCCCAGGCTATTGAGGGCCGTGTAGAGGGACAGGGTGCCCGTGCGGCCGAAACCAGCGCCGATCAGTTGTAAGGCCATCGCCCCTCTCCCCGGGGCGACCAATGCCCCAATGGCAGCGATGTTGCCGCAGACACCCTGGCGCCGGAGGCTGCGTGGGCAGCCCTGGGCCGATCGGTCAGACTGATTTCAGGCGTGTTGAGGTTGCCCGTGATGAGCCAGGAGCAGGACGTCCTCCGGTCTCCAGTGGAGAGCAGCGCGGAGGGGGACCAGGAGCCAGGTCTCCATCCCCATGATTTCGACGTGCAGAAGCAAATCCACCAACAAATCCGCAACGATCCCGACTACGACGACTGGGAATACGGCACCGAACCCCTACCCCATGAGGCCTGGGTGGGGAACGCCAAGCAGGCCATCGCCGGTGCTGGAGCCGACGCGGACAACGCCAGCAGCCAGGCTTAAAGGCCGTCCCTGCAGGCCCTAGCCCCCGTTGCCGGCCGCCCCCAGCCCGGCTTGGCGACCCTGCTGTTGGTAGCGACCGATCTGCACCGCTAGCGGCAACCCCAGGAGGCAAGCCAGGGCCGTGCCCAGCCAGAGCCAGAGCCCATGGTGGTGATGGTCGAGGAACCAGCCCGCCACCAGGGGAGCGACGAAGGAACTAATGGCAAAACACTGGGAAAACAGGGCCATGGCCAGGCCCTGGTGATCGATCGGGGTCAGTTCCACCACCGCTTCGGTGGCGATCGGCAGAAAGGCCGCCTCCCCTAGGGCCACGGGCACCAGGGCCAGGGCCACAAAACCTGCCCCCCCCGAGCTCAAGGCCGAGAGGGCCAACAGGACGCAGCCCAACGAGAAGCTCAGCAGGCTGATGGTGAGACCCAGCGTGATCGGCCGTTTGGCCAGGAATTGGCCTACGGGCCATTGGATCAGCAGCAGCAAGCCCAGCTGGCCGCCGATTAACAGGGCGCCGGTGCCCGCGGGCAAGGCCGGCCGTTGCAGGCCCCCCCGCACCAGATCCAGGGGCAAGGC
>CAIYSK010000140.1 GCA_903928835.1 uncultured cyanobacterium | reverse complement strand
GTCACCGCAAAGCTGTTGATGTCGTAGGGGCCACTCACCCGGGAGACCCGATCAACCACGCCCGGATCGCCGATGGCAAAGCCCATGCGCAGGCCCGCCAACCCTGCGGTTTTGGCCAGCGACCGCAGCACGAGCACATTGGGCTGGTGGGCAAAATCCACCAGGGGCACCACGCTGTCGCCCGTAAAGGCCTCATAGAGCTCATCCACCACCACCAGGGTTTGGGGAGCGGCGGCGGCCAACTCCAAGATCAGCTCCGGCGCGAGGCGGGTGCCGGTGGGGTTGTTGGGGTTGCAGATCAGCAGGAGGCGCGGGGGCTGCCCTCGGAGGGCGGCCCGGAGCCGTTCGAGCGGGAAGGTGAAATCGGCTCCCTGGTAAGGGATGGCCTCAATCGCCATCCCCTGCATCTGGGCGCAGGGGGTGTAGTAGCCAAAGGTGGGACTGGTGGTGAGCAGGCGATCGCCGCTGGCTCCATAGGCGTGGAACACCGCATGCAAGGCCGCATCCACACCGTTAAAGAGGCCCACGTGCTCGGGGGTCAGGGGATGGGCAAGGCCAGGTCTGCCGCCGGAGCGATCGGCCAGGTTGGTGGCCACCGCCTCCCGGAGGCCGGCGTACTCGGGATAGATGGCGTAGTGATCGGCGGGGATGGCTCGAATCGCCTCCACAACCTTGGGGCTGGGGCCCACGGTGTTCTCGTTGAAATCCAGGCGCAACAGTCCCCGGCGCCCCTCAAGGGGCGCGCTGTAAGCCTGCAGGCCCTCCACCTCTGGACGGGCCAAAAGCGGGGAGGCCGGGGGCAGCGGGATCCGCGAAGGGGTCAAGGGCACCGGAATCTCCCTCACATTCTCTCGAGGGTGGCAATCCCGAGCAGCCCCAGGCCAAGTTTGAGGGTGTCGGCCGTCAGGCGGCAGAGGGCCAGCCGCGACGAGCGGGACGGCTCTTCAGCCTTGAGCACCGGCACCTGGTCGTAGAAGCGGTTGAACACCTGGCTGAGCTCAAAGAGATAGCTACAGAGACGATTGGGGAGCAACTCCTCCTCCACCTCGGCAATCACCGCATCGAGCTTGAGCAACTCGCGCACCAGGGCCCACTCCTGGGGCTCGCTGAAGTGAAGGGCGGCGGCGGCGGCCCGCATATCACCCCCCTTGCGGGCAATCCCGGCGATGCGCACCACCGCATAGAGGAGATAGGGGGCCGTGTTGCCCTGCAGGGCCAGCATCCGGTCGAAGCTGAACTGGTAGTTGGTGTTCCGGTTCTGGCTGAGGTCGGCGTACTTCACAGCGGCCAGACCCACGGTGGTGGCCACCTGCTCGATGAAGGCCCCGTCTTCGCTGCGCTCCTCCTCCTGCAGGCGCCGACACAGATCGGCTTTGGAGCGCTCGACAGCCTCATCCAGCAGATCCTTGAGCCGCACCGTGTCGCCCGAGCGGGTCTTGAGCTTCTTGCCGTCCTCGCCCTGCACCAGCCCAAACGGCACATGCTCCAGGCGGCCGTAAGCCGGGATCCAGCCCGCCCGCCGGGCCACCTGGAACACCCCCGCAAAATGGTTGGCCTGGCCTGAATCGGTCACATAGATCACCCGCCGGGCGCCATCCCCCCCAGGGGCAGTCTCAAAGCGATAGCGAATCGCCGCCAGATCGGTGGTGGCGTAATTGAAGCCCCCATCTGTTTTCTGCACGATCACCGGCAGGGGATTGCCGTCTTTGCCGCTCACGCCCTCCAGGAACACGCAGCGGGCGCCCCCATCCTCCACGAGCAAGCCGGAGGCATCGAGGCCCGTAACGACGGCTTCGAGGTAGGGGTTGTAGAAGGATTCGCCGCGCTCGGTGAGACGAATGTCGAGGCGGTCGTAGATGGTCTGAAATTCGCGGCGCGACTGGTCACAGAGCAGCTGCCAGGCCTTGCGGCTGATCGGATCACCACCCTGCAACTTCACCACCTCCTGGCGGGAGGTGGTTTGGAAGGCTTCGTCTTCGTCGAAGCGCTGCTTGGCCTGGCGATAGAAGGCCACCAGATCCCCAAGGTCCACCGCATCGGCGGTCTCCAGCACCTGGGGAGCCACCTGCTTGAGGTGGGTAATCAGCATCCCGAACTGGGTCCCCCAGTCGCCCACGTGGGTGAGCCGGAGCACCGGGTGGCCGCGGAACTCGAGCACCCGCGCCAGGGAGTCGCCAATGATCGTGGAGCGCAAGTGCCCCACATGCATCTCCTTGGCAATGTTGGGGCTGGAAAAATCGACAATCACCGGAGTCCCAGCACCCCCGGCGCCACCCCCCCCGTCGCCGCCAGCCCCCACGCTGGGAACGCCGAGCCTTGGATCCCCCAGGCGAGCCTCCACTTCAGCCGCCAGCAGCTCAGGTCGCAGGGTGAGGTTGATGAAGCCAGGTCCAGCGATCTGGGGGGCTTCGCAGAGCTCCTCAAAACCTGGATCAGCGGCCAGCTGCTCCACGATCGCCTCAGCGATCTGGCGCGGGGCCTGGCCTAGGGGCTTGGCCAGGGGCAAAGCCCCATTGGCCTGGAAATCACCAAATTCCGGCTTACTGGCTGCAGCCAACTGGGGGTCGAGGGGCTTGCCGGCCGCCTCGGCCTGGGCCGCCGCCTCGGGGAAGGCCCGCTCCATGGCCGCCAACAGCTGGCTGTGCAAGGTTTGGGC
>CAIYSK010000139.1 GCA_903928835.1 uncultured cyanobacterium | reverse complement strand
CGGCGCTGCTGGAACTGCTGCCGGAGGCCTTTGCCGCCGTGCGCGAGGCCGCCATGCGCGCCATCGGCCAGCGGCACTATGATGTGCAACTGATCGGCGGCATGGCACTGCACCAGGGCCGCATCGCCGAGATGAAGACCGGCGAGGGCAAAACCCTGGTGGCCACCCTGCCGGCCTATCTCAATGCTCTCACGGGCCGGGGCGTGCACGTGGTCACGGTTAACGACTACCTGGCCCGGCGTGATGCCGAGTGGATGGGGCAGGTGCATCGCTTCTTAGGCCTCTCGGTGGGCCTGATCCAGCAGGACATGTCTCCGCCGGAGCGGCGGCGCAATTACGGCTGCGACATCACCTACGCCACCAACTCTGAACTGGGCTTTGATTACCTGCGCGACAACATGGCGAATGACATCGCCGAGGTAGTACAGCGCGATCCCTACTTCTGTGTGATCGATGAGGTGGATTCAATTCTGATCGATGAAGCCCGCACGCCCTTGATCATCTCGGGTCAGGTGGAGCGTCCCCAGGAGAAGTACCGCCGGGCGGCGGAAGTTGCAGCCCAGCTGGAACGTGCCGACGAGATGGGTAAGGACGGTATTGACCCCGAGGGCGACTACGAAGTTGATGAAAAGCAACGCAATGTGACTCTTACCGATGAGGGCTATGGCAAGGCTGAGCAGATGCTAGGTGTGGCTGATTTGTTCAACCCCGAAGATCCCTGGGCCCACTACATCAACAATGCCCTCAAGGCCAAGGAGCTGTTCATTAAGGATGTCAACTACATCGTGCGTGGCACTGATGCGGTGATCGTCGACGAATTCACCGGCCGGGTGATGCCTGGCCGCCGTTGGAGTGATGGCCAGCACCAGGCGATCGAAGCCAAGGAAGAGCTGCCGATCCAGCCAGAAACCCAAACCCTCGCCTCGATCACCTACCAAAACTTCTTTCTCCTCTATCCGCGACTGGCCGGTATGACCGGCACGGCCAAAACCGAGGAGGTCGAATTCGAGAAGACCTACAAACTCGAGGTCACGATCGTGCCCACCAACCGGGTGCGTTCTCGCTCCGATTGGACTGACCAGGTCTACAAAACCGAACCGGCCAAATGGCAGGCCGTGGCCAATGAAACGGCCGCCATCCACAAGGAAGGCCGGCCGGTGCTGGTTGGTACCACCAGCGTGGAGAAATCCGAGCTTCTTTCAGCTCTCTTGGCTGAGCAGCAAATCCCCCACAACCTGCTCAACGCCAAGCCGGAAAATGTGGAACGGGAAGCCGAGATCGTGGCCCAGGCAGGCAGGGCCGGTGCAGTCACCATCGCCACCAACATGGCGGGTCGTGGCACCGATATCATCCTCGGAGGCAACAGTGATTACATGGCCCGGCTCAAGTTGCGCGAGGTGCTGTTGCCCCAGCTGGTGCGCCCGGAAGAGGGCCACAAACCACCAATTCCCTTGCAGCGCTCCAGCGAAGGCGGCGGCGGTTTCTCCGCTGGCGCGAATGGAGCTGATGCCTCAGCCGCTGCAGCCTTCAAGGCTCCCAGTGAAGCCCGAGCCATTGGCGCCCTCTATCCCTGTGCCCTCAGCGAGGATGCCGACGGTGCCTTGACCCACCTGGCCAAGGATCTGGTGAAGGCCTGGGGCGATCGGGCCCTCACGGTGCTGGAGCTGGAAGACCGCATCGCCCAGGCAGCCGAAAAGGCCCCCACCGACGACCCCCAAATCCAAGCCCTGCGCGATTGCATTGCCCAGGTGAAGGCGGAGTACGAAGTGGTGGTGACCCAGGAGGAGGCTCGGGTGCGCGACACCGGCGGTTTGCACGTGATCGGCACCGAGCGCCATGAATCCCGCCGGGTGGACAACCAGTTACGGGGCCGGGCGGGCCGCCAGGGTGACCCCGGCAGCACCCGCTTCTTCCTCTCACTGGAAGACAACTTGCTGCGTATTTTCGGTGGCGAGCGCGTGGCAGGGCTGATGAATGCCTTTCGAGTCGAGGAGGACATGCCAATCGAGTCCGGCATGCTTACCCGCTCCCTGGAAGGGGCTCAAAAAAAGGTGGAGACCTACTACTACGACACCCGTAAGCAGGTGTTCGAGTACGACGAGGTCATGAACAACCAGCGTAAGGCGGTCTATTTGGAGCGCCGTCGAGTGCTGGAGGGCCGGGAGCTCAAGCAGCAGGTGATTGGCTATGGAGAGCGCACAATCGTCGACATCGTCGAGGCCTATGTGAACCCGGATCTCCCCCCCGAGGAGTGGGATTTGGCCAATCTTCTTGCCAAGGTGAAGGAATTCATCTATCTGCTGGAGGATCTCACCCCCGATCAACTCCAGGGCCTGCAGATGGAAGAGCTCAAGGCGTTTTTGCAGGAGCAAATGCGAAATGCCTACGACATCAAGGAGGGCCAGGTTGATCAGCAGCGGCCGGAGTTAATGCGGGAGGCTGAGCGGTATTTCATCCTTCAACAAATTG
>CAIYSK010000138.1 GCA_903928835.1 uncultured cyanobacterium | reverse complement strand
GTGAAGCGATTCCAGAAGCTGCGGGCTGGGCCCCAAACCATGCTGGCTTGGCTGCAGGCCCAAGGGGCCCAGCTCCCCGGGGGGATCAAGCTGTGGACCACGCTGCTAAGTGCGGGTTTTCTGCTGGCAGCGGTGCTCAGCCATGGCCAGCAACTGCTGCAAATGCGGCTGGATTTGCAGGGCGTCCTGTGGCTGGTGCTGGGCGTAGGTGTCAGCCTGCTGAGCCTGGTGACCAATGGGATTGGCCTGGGGGTGGTGCTCCATTGGCTCGGTCTTAAGCCCCATGGCCAGGCCCTGGTGGGGGCCTATCTCACCACCAACCTCCGCAAGTATTTGCCTGGCGGAATTTGGCATCTGGCTGAGCGGGTGGCGTTGCTGCGTAGCCCGCAAGCTCCCTTGCAGCAACCAGCTTCTGCGGGGATGGCCCTGTTGGCCGTGCTGCTGGATCCCCTGGTGGCAGCCATCGCGGCCCTCGCCCTGGTGCCTTTGGGGGGCTGGCAAGGGGGTTTGGGGTTGGTTTGCGTGCTGCCCCTGCTGCTGCTCTTGCCCCGTTGGCTCAATCCCCTGGTGGTTCGCCTTGAGCGCAGCAAGGCCGCCGGGCTCGGCCTTTCGGATGCGGTGGGGATGGGCGAAGTCCTGGCGGAAGGCCCGCGGTTGGCGGGCTATCCCTGGCCGCTGTTGGCTGTCCAGGCGGTGTTTGTGTTGGTGCGGTTTGGTGGTTTTGCCTGCGGTGTGCAGGCCTTCGATCTCTCCTATGGCCTGGGCTGGGGAGGATGGTTGGCGGGCTTTGCCTTCGCCTGGACCGCTGGCCTGGTGGTGCCCGGAGCTCCGGGGGGCCTCGGGGTGTTTGAGGCGGTCTTGCTCCTGAGGCTTGGTGTTGCCGTGCCCGAGGCGCCCTTGCTCGCGATCGCCATCAGCTACCGGCTTGTGGTGAGCCTGGCCGATCTGCTCGGCGCCTTCACCGCCAGGCTCGACCAGGCTCCAAAGGCCTAGAAGCAGTTCTTGTTGCGTTTGCAGGCCCGGTAATCCCAGGGGCGCACCAAGCCCTCGCCAAGGCCGGACCCATCGCCCAGGCCCGGCCCCCAAATACCGAGCTGGTTGGAGCGGGCGGTCCGTTCTGCTTCGCCGTAGGCCAAGCCATCGCACTGTTGGAGGTACTTCCCATACACGAAGGCATGGCCCTGGCGAACCAGGAGCTGGTTAATGGGCTGGGGGGCGCCTGATCGGAACACCTCGGCCACGGTGCGGCCATAGCGATCCATGGTCTGGATTTTCAAGGTCACCGATGCGCCGGGGGGCGCCAGGGCTTGCAAGGCCGCTTTGGCCCGAGCTCCGGCAGGACCCTGGCTGAGTTCGGGGGCATCAATGCAAGCCAGTCGCACCACCCGCTTGTGGCCCCCATCCAGCACGGTGAGGGTGTCGCCATCGCCGACGCTCAAAACCAGCAGCAAGGCGGCGATCCAGCCCCGGGACCAACTCATCCCTTTGGCTCAAAGGGGCCCTTGCCAAGCCGATAGTTCTGCACGTGTGCCGCCAGGGTGCCCACGAGCCGTTGCCGGGCTTGCCGGGAGGTCCAGGCGAAATGGGGCGTGAGGATCAAATTCGGCACCTGTTTGAGGGGCTCCAGTTCGGCGCCAGGGGGTTCGATCTCCAGCACGTCCAGGGCAGCACCAGCCAGTGATCCGGAGTGCAGGGCTTCCACCAAAGCCCCCATTTCAACCAGGCCGCCGCGGCCCATGTTGACCAGCACCGCTGAGGGTTTCAGCCAGCCCAAGCGCTCCCGATTGATGAGCCGCTGGGTTTGGGCAGTGAGGGGGGCGTGCAGGCTCACCACATCTGCTGCCTTCAAGGCGGTTTCTAAGGCGTCCTGGCTGCTGCGGCTCGTGATGCGGTGAACCTCCATCCCAAAGGCTTCCCCAATGGCAGCAACCCCGCTTCCGATATCGCCTGCCCCAATCACGGTGAGGGTGCGGTTGGCTAATTCATCAAATTCGGGTTCCACCAGCGCAAACACCGAACTGCGTTGCCAGCTGCCATCGCGCACCTGCTGACGGCGGATGGTGAGATTGCAGGCCAATTCCAGAATGAGGGCCCAGGTCACCTGCACCACCGAAGCCTTGCTGTAGCGCCCGGCGTTGTGGAGGCCAATGCCCAAGTCGTGGCAAGCGGCCTGATCCACCTGGTCGGTGCCGGTGCTGGCGGTGCAGACCAGACGCAGCTTGGGCAGTTGGTGGAGCAGTTCGGCATCAAGCCGAATCTTGTTGGTGATCGCGATCTCGGCGTCGATCAACCGCTCAAGGCGGTGCTCGCTTTGGGTGCTGGGCCAGCAGGTGAGGAGGGCCTGCTGCTCCAGGGGGGACAGATCCACGGGGCCCAGGCTGAGGGCGTCAAGGAAGACGGCCCTGGGCTTTCCAGTGGTTTTTGTTTGTCCAATGGTGCTGGCTTGCTGGTTCATGGTGGCACCCTTCGCAATTGCCCCTATTGTTGAGAACCTGAGAGGTTGATTGGTGGCTGCTCGAGCTTCAGCTGGTTTGCCACCCGCCCCTGGCAGCCATGGGCTGAGGACCAGTCTTCATGATCGCGGTCAGCGTTTGACCCCCCAGCGCCAGCGGGTGTTGGCCCTGTTTGAGCGGATTGGCGAAGGCAGTCACCTGGGGGCGGAGGAGGTGCACCAAAGGCTTTTGCGTGCCCAAGAGCGGGTGTCCCTCGCCACCGTCTACCGAACCCTCAGGCTCCTCAGTGGCATGGGGCTGCTGCAGGAGCTCGAACTCCCGGAGGGTGGCCGTCGCTTTGAGCTCGCCGGTGATGCCCACCGCGACCACCATCATTTGGTGTGTGTGCGCTGCGGTCGCACCGAGGAATTTGAAAATGCTGAGGTTTTGGAAGCCGGAAACCAGGCTGCTGCCGGTTTTGGTTTCCGGCTCGTGGAGTGCGTGCTGAATGTGCGGGCCCTGTGCCCCAGTTGTACCGCTGCCGAGACCGCCTAGCGGTTGGGCTTGACGCGGACCGGGACCAACACGGGCTGCATCAGCCCACCACCACCGCCATCGTCATCCGAATCGGCCGTCAGCCAGAACGCCAGGCCGAACAGAGCGACAACCCCGCTAAAGACCAGCAGTTCGACCATGGGATCTCAATCACTCGCCATACGCTAGCGGCCCTGGCCAGGGCTGATGTAGCAAAAGCGGCGGTTTCCCCGACCTAGCCAGGTTGGGCCTTAGCCAAAGCCCTTGCCGGAATCCTTGGCGATACAGGCCTGGAGTTGTT
>CAIYSK010000137.1 GCA_903928835.1 uncultured cyanobacterium | reverse complement strand
GGGCTGCGGCCCAAACTGCCGCCCCGCCAGGCGGTGGAAGTGGCCGAAGGCGGCGATCGCCTGCTCACCGGCCTGCGGCTGATGCGCCAGGGGAAGGCACCCCTGCTGGTCACCAGCGGCGCCAAGGTGAGCTTCACCGCCGATGATCCAGCCCCTCCCGAAGCTGCTTGGGCCCGGGATCTGGCGATCGAACTAGGGCTCAAACCCAGCCAGATCCTGCTGAACCCTGGCTCCCGTACCACCGCCGAAGAAGCCCAAGCCATTGGCAAGCTCGGCCGGCAGAGGGGCTGGAAGCGGGTGCTGCTGGTGACCAGCGCCTTTCACATGCCCCGATCCCTGGCCACCTTCCAACGGCGCAGCGGACTCACGGTGATTCCGGTGGCCTGCGACTACCAATTGCCCGATCGCGGCCATTTCGGCAAGGTCACGCCTGGCAGCTTGGTCAAAGACCTGCTTCCCGATGCCGAGTTTCTCTACCTGAGCACCGTAGCCCTAAAGGAACACGTGGGGCTACTGGCCTACCGGCTCAAGGGCTGGAGCTAGGGCCTATGTCTTGGGGCTAGTCCCTACTTCTTGGGAGCTGGCGGCACCAGACTCACCCCCTCGGGGGGCGGGGTGGGATCGGGATCGGCAATCAGCATGTGCTGCAAAACAATCTCGGGACGCTCGCTATCGCGCCAACGAATCCGATAGGCCGGCATCTTGGTGCCGCGGCTGGTGGTTTGTTCCACGGGCTCCATCACCCAACCCCGGCGCGAGCGGCCCTGGGGGTTGCGCTTCACCACCGCATCCGCGTGCTTGAAGCGAAAACCGACGCGCTCACCGCTCATTGCTTGGAGAGCCCCGATGAGGGACATAGGCTGTTAAGCCCAATTATCCCACTGCACCCGGCCGCAACAGTGGGAAGGCGATCACATCGCGGATGGAGGGGCTATCGGTGAGCAACATCACCAGCCGGTCGATACCAATCCCAAGCCCGCCCGTGGGCGGCATGCCCACCTCCAGGGCATGGATGAAGTCTTCATCCACCCCCTGGGCTTCCAAGTCGCCGGCAGCCCGCCGGGTCTGCTGGGTTTCCAGGCGTTGGCGCTGATCCACCGGGTCAATCAGCTCACTAAAGGCATTGGCCGTCTCGCGGCCCACGATGAACAGCTCGAAGCGCTCCACCAGGCCCGGCTTGCTGCGGTGGGCCCTGGCCAAGGGCGAATTTTCTACCGGGTAATCCAGCACAAAGGTGGGCTGGATCAGGTTGGCCTCAACCCGCTGATCAAAGGCCTCCACCAGCAAACGACCCACCGAATCCGCCAGGGCCGGCACCTCCAGCCCGGCGGCCGCCATGGCAGCAGCAGCCTCGTCGCGGGTCGCAAACGTGCTGAAATCCAGGCCACAGGCCTGCTCCACCAGCTCATGCATGGTGGCCCGGCGCCAGGGGGGTGCCAGATCGATCTCCGTGCCTTGGTAAGTGATGGTGGTGCTACCGCACACCTCTTGGCACACCGAAGCAATCAGCTGCTCGGTGAGATCCATCATGTCGGTGTAGTCGGCGTAGGCCTGGTAGATCTCCACCGAGGTGAATTCGGGGTTGTGGCGGGTGCTGATCCCCTCGTTGCGGAAGATCCGGCCCAGCTCATACACCCGCTCAAAGCCGCCCACCACCAGGCGCTTGAGGTGCAGCTCGGTGGCAATGCGCAGGGTGAGCGGTAGATCCAGGGCGTTGTGGTGGGTTTCAAACGGCCGGGCATCGGCCCCGCCGGGCACGCTCTGCAGCACCGGCGTTTCGATCTCCAGGAAATCCCGGGCATCGAGCCAGCGGCGCATGGCGCTCACCATCAAGGCGCGGCGCCGGAAGGTTTCGCGGGTGTCGGGCGACACGATCAGATCGAGGTAGCGCTGGCGGTAGCGCTTCTCCACATCGGCGAGGCCATGCCACTTATCGGGCAGGGGCTGCAGGCTCTTGGTGAGCATGGTCCAGCCCTTCACCCTCACCGAAAGCTCGCCGCGGTCGGTGCGGCGCAGGGTGCCCTTCACGCCGATCAGATCGCCGGCATCCACCAGGCTGGTGAGGTGGGCAAAGGCTTCGGGATCCTCCGGGATCTCCGCTTCCAGGGTGGCCTTTTCAATAAACAGCTGGATCGGGCCGGTCTCATCAGCCAGGGTGAAGAAGGCCAATTTGCCCATCACCCGGCGGGTCATCACCCGGCCGGCCACGGCCACGGCCACATCCCGCTCCTCGCCGTTCGGGAGATCGGCGTGGGCCGCCTGGAGCTGGCCATGGCGATGGCTGGGCTCAAAGCGCAGGCCATAGGGCCCCTGGCCGATGGCCGCTAGGGCTTGAGCTTTCTCGAGACGGGTCTCGCGCAGATCCGACAAGGCCGTGGGCTACTCAGATCGGCCCATCCTGCAGGAGCGCCGCTCAGGCAGCTAGGACACCGCAGCCGAAAGAACCCCATCTCCCATCCGCTGGGAGGCATAGCCGGTGCCGCGCACCGTCAGGATCAACTCCGGGTTGCGGGGATCGGGCTCGAGCTTGCCGCGCAGGCGAGCGACGTACACGTCGACAACACGCAGGTCGGCGGCGCGACGCGGCGGGTAGCCCCAGAGCTGCTCGAGGATCTCAGCGCGGGGCACCACCCGGCCCGGCTCACGGAACAACAGTTCCAGCAGGCTGAATTCGGTGTAGGTGAGGCCGATGCGTTCGCTATCGCGGGTCACCTGGCGGCGGTTGGTGTCAACCACCAGATCCCCCACGCGGAGCACCCCGCTGCCCGTGGGCACCTCCCGGGGTTCGGCGGAAGCGGAGCCGCGGCCCACCCGGCGCAGGATCGTGGCGATCCGGGCTTCGAGTTCTTTTGGGCTAAAGGGTTTGGGGAGATAGTCGTCGGCACCGAGATCCAGGCCGGAAACCCGCTCGGCAATGGCATCAAGGGCCGAGAGGAAAATAATTGGCACGCAGGATTCGGCCCGCAAGCGCCGACATACAGCGAAGCCATCCAGCTTGGGCAGCATCACATCGAGCACCACCAAATCGGGCTGCTCTTGATGGAACAGGGTGAGGGCTTCTTCGCCGTCTTCTGCACAGATGACCCGATAGCCGGCCAACTGGAGGCGCATCACCAGCACCCGCCGCACGGCTGCCTCGTCATCCACCACCAGCAAGGTGGCCTTGGGATCAACGGGTGCCTGGGCGAGGGGCTCGGACCCTTCGCCTGCCCCAGGAGCCTCGCTCGCCATAGGCCTGTCCTCCAGGGGCATGGGGAGGGTTTCGGATGAAGAATCGCAACCCTAACCTTCAGACAGCCTGGAGGTCATCCCTAAAAATGCCTCTGCCAGAGCCGATTTAGGCAGATTTAAGCTTTTCTAAAGGAGCAGACATGCCGGAATTTCACTGCTAGGGCCAGCGGGCTGCCGCATAGCGATTCCATTCCAGCTCCGCCGCCGCCAGGGCCGCTTCACTGGACAATTCGCCCAGCATCGCCCTCTGCAACTGGGTGTAAAGGATGGCCTGCAGCCGTTTCACCCCCGGCGTTGCCGGCACCAGCACCCTGGCATGGCCAAGGGTTTGGGCTGAGAGCAGCCGAGCAGCCCGCACCAAAGGCACAGACCCCGGCCGGGGGTCAGGTTGCTGCAAGGTTTCGAGCACCTCTGCCAAAGCAGCCGTGGCGGACGGCAACACCCGGGCCTGGTTGGCAAAGGTCAGTTGGTTGGGGGCATTGGTCAGGAACAGCCCAAAGCTCACCGCTTCAGCGGCCATGGCCGTTTGCTTGGGCACCACCAAATTCATCATCGCCACGTTGGCCTCGCCATTGGGGCCCAGCAGCGGTGGATAGGGGGCTGTGGCTGCGGCGATGCCGGGCGCATTGGTTTGCAGATTGGTGAGGAAATCGGGGCCCGTGGCCACCTGGGCCAGATCACCGGCCTGGTAAAGCTCAATGGCCCGGCGGTAGCCCTGGCTCACCACCTCCTGGGGCAACAAGCCGCGGCGGTAGAGATCACTCCAAAAGGCAAAAGCCCCGCGCCCAACGGCGGAATTGAAGGCGGCGCGGTGCTGGTCATCGAGCAGTTGCACGCCCATCTGCACCAAGGTTTCCAGCAACTCGGCAGAGTCGTCGGGCACCACGCTCATGAACAGGGCGTACTTGCCGGTGCGGCGGCGCACGGCCTCGGCATAGGCGGGCACGTCCTGCCAGCGCTTTGGCGGGGCTTCATAGCCCGCCTTGGCCAGCACGCTCCGGTTGGCCATCGTGATCCGGGTCGTGAGATACCAGGGGATCGCAAATTGCTGGCCGTTCTGGGCTCCGGCCTGCCAGATCTTGGCCAGATACACCTGCTGGGCAGCGGCTGGAAGCACGGGCGCCAGGTCTAAGAGCCCTCCCTTGCTGGCCAGGTTGGCGGCAAAGGGGGGATTGAGGTTGACCAAATCTGGGGCCGTGCGGGCAAACACCGCCGCCAACAATTTGCGCTCCACCGAGCTCCAGGGCACATCGGTCCAGCGCACCACTACCCCGGGGTTTTGCTGCTCCCAGGCGGCAATCACCTCCCGGATGTAGCCATTGAACTTGGGCGCCAAATCCAAGGTCCAAAAATTCAACTGCCGCAGCCCAGCCCCCCCCCGCTGCGGGCCCAGGCCCTTGCCACAGCTGGAGAGGGCCGCCGCCGAGCCACTGGCCAACAGGGCCAGCACACTGCGGCGACGCATTCGGCGGGCCATCGGTGCCATCTAGCGACGGCCTCCTGAAGTCTGTTGCCGCCAGAACAGCAACTGCAATGAACAGACCATGGGAGCGAGCAGGGCCGTCAAAAGTGTTTGGCTCAACCAGGTGTAGAGCACCGGCCGCTGCAGCTCTCCGACCACAGCGAGCTGCAGGATCAAGGTGAGTCCCACAAAGGCGGTGCCTAGCAGGGCCAAAAGTCCCAGGCTGAAGCTGCGCTCGATCGGCAAACCCTTGCGGCCCATCCGGCCCCACCACCAACCCAGCACCATCAAGGCGGGGATTTCGCTGATCGGGCCGAGATGCAGGCCATCGAGCACCAAGCCCAACAGCAACCCCGCCAGTGCCCCCGAGCGGGCTCCATCCACCAAGGCCCAGGGCAAGAGCCACAGCACCGCCCAGGCAGGGCCCACATCACCCAGCTTGAGGAACCCTGGCGACGCCAAGGTGAGCAAGGGCACCAACAGGGCCGTGGCTCTATACCAACCCCGTAGCGCCAAGCTGCTCATGGCCGCCCTGGGCGCATCAGCACCCGCACCCAATCGATGGCACCAGCCCTGGCACTGAGTTGCACCACCGCCTCCGGAGCTGGCGAGGCCATCCCATTCACCGACTGGATCACCCCCACGCTGAGGTTGGGGGGCACCAGGGTGCTGGCGGGGGAGGTCAGCACCACATCCCCGGGCCGCACCCCGGGGTCCTTATCCAAAAAGCGCAGCACCGGCCGGCTCGAACCCAGCCCCGTGAGCAGGCCATGCTGCTGGGTGCGGGCCACCCACACCCCCACATGGCTGCTGGGATCGGTGAGCAGGGCCACGCTGGCCGTGGTGGGAGTCACGCTGGCAATGCGGCCCAGCAGCCCGCCGGGGGCCACCACCGGATCCCCCGGCGTGACGCCTTGGATGGATCCTTGGCCGATCACCAGCTGCTGCCACCAGCCGCCGGGATCCCTCGAGATCACTGGCGCCAAAAGCTCTTTACCCAACTGACTGCGAAGCTGCAGCAGTTGGCGCAGGCGCTGGTTGTCGGCTGTGAGCTGACTGAGGCGGGTTTGATCCTCCAGCCGCTGGGCCTGCTTGACCCATTCGCCTTGGGCGGTGCCTGGCCAAAAGGGGCGACTGAGGACTGCATAGGCATCGGCCACCCCGGCGCCCTTACTGAGCCGAATGGCAACGCCAGCTAGAACCAGCAGCGCCAAGGGCCAAACCTGCAAGATCAGCCTGACGGGCGGGAGGCGCAGCCTGGGGCCAGCCTGCATGACGTTTAGGTGGAATGGCGGGCGAAGTCAGGGGTATCGAGCACCCGCTGCAGCCGGCTGTAGTCCTCGAGGACCATGCCGCAGCCGTTGACCACACAGAGCAGGGGGTCTTCGGCCACATGGGTAAGGATCCCGGTTTCATGGCTGATTAGGTCGCTGATACCCCGGACTAAGGCACCGCCACCGGCCAGCATGATGCCGCGATCCACGATGTCGGCAGCCAGTTCAGGTGGGGTGCGTTCCAGGGTGCGCTTCACCGCCTCCACGATCACGTTGAGGGGCTCGGACATCGCCTCGCGGATGTCACCAGCACGCACGTTGATGGTGCGGGGCAGACCCGAAAGCAGGTGCAGGCCACGCACATCCATCGAGGTGTTGTCGTGGGCGTCGTCGGGGAAGGCCGAACCAATGCGGATTTTGATGTCTTCGGCGGTGCGCTCACCCACCACCAGGTTGTGCACCTTCTTCAGATAAACCCCAATCGCATCACTGAGCTCATCGCCCGCCACCCGCACCGACTCGCTCATTACGGTGCCGCCCAGGCTGAGCACCGCCACTTCCGTGGTGCCGCCACCGATATCCACGATCATCGTGCCCACGGGCTCGGTCACTGGCAGACCCGCACCAATGGCCGCTGCCACGGGCTCATCAATCAGGTGGACTTCCCGGGCGCCGGCCAAACCGGCCTCGCGCACGGCCCGGCGCTCGACGCCAGTAACGCCACTGGGAATCCCAATCACCAGGCGGGGCGCCACGATGCCGCGGCCCTCGTTGCCCTTGCGGATGAAGGATTTGATCATCTGCTCGGCGGCATCGAAGTCAGCGATGACCCCATCCCGCAACGGACGCACAGCCCGGATGTTGCCGGGGGTGCGGCCGAGCATCATCTTGGCCTCATTGCCCACGGCCAAGGGCACGCCCTTCTCCAGATCCAAGGCCACCACAGAGGGCTCCTGGAGCACAATGCCCTTACCAGACACGTACATCAGGGTGTTGGCCGTTCCCAGGTCAATACCGATATCGCGCGAGAACTGGAAACGACGGAAAAACACAAAAAGCCCGGCCTGCAAGGGCCAAATCATAGGGCGGTGTTACAGCCGGGCTTAAGGGTGGAACTGATCAACGGTGGAACCCGAACCGGGTGCCGCATCATTGACTGACGTCACTGATTCAATTCAACAGGAGATACGCCATGGGCGTTAATTCGATCACCCTTGTGGGCCGGGCCGGCCGCGACCCCGAAGTGCGCTACTTCGAATCCGGCAGCGTGGTGGCCAACCTCACCCTCGCCGTCAACCGCCGCAGCTCGGGCGACGAACCCGACTGGTTCAACCTGGAGATCTGGGGCAAACAAGCCCAGGTCGCCGCCGACTATGTCCGGAAGGGTTCCTTGGTGGGCATCATCGGCAGCTTCAAGCTGGACCGCTGGACCGACCGGGCCAGCGGCGAAGAGCGCACCAAGCCCGTCATCCGCGTCGATCGGCTGGAGCTGCTCGGCTCCAAGCGCGATGCCGAGGGCGGCAGCTTTGGCGGTGGTTTTGGCGGTGGCGAGCCAAGCGACGAGG
>CAIYSK010000136.1 GCA_903928835.1 uncultured cyanobacterium | reverse complement strand
GTCCTATCCCAGTGATCTCACCATCGTTGGCATCATTGACCATTGGGATCCCGAGGCGGCCAAGGCGGCTGCGGCCGGCTCCCCAGCCCCGACCCCTGCCCCGTCGGCTCGTGGCGGCCAATCTTCGGCTGCAGGCCAGCCATCCGTCGGCGGCCAAGCGTCGATCAGTGGGAAGACAACCTGATGGAAATCATGCAGGTCACCGGTTCCCGTGTTTGTAGCCACCGGGTCGGCGGTCTTGGCCATATGCAGCTGCGGGTGCTGCGCACCCCCAAGGGCAAGTTGAACGTTGCGGTGGACCCGGTGGGGGCGGCACCTGGGAATTGGGTGTTCACCGCCAGCGGCTCTGCCGCCCGCTTTGCCTGCGGTAACCCTGAGATCTTCACCGATCTCACCATCGGCGGCATCATCGACCAATGGTCGCCGGACGGATGAGGCCTAGGGGCCCTGCCCCCAGCTTTCCCTTCCGCGTCCTGTTCTCCCCTGCCATGGCCTCCTCCACCCCCCCCGTTCCCAGCCCTAAAGGCACGAGCACCCCTGCCGATTCGGCAGCGAAGGCAGTAGCGGCTTCCGCCGCTGCCTCGCCAGGGGCCTCCAAGCCCCCGGCGGTCCCTGGCAAGCCCACTGCCGCCTCGGTCGCTTCGGCACCTGGGGTGACCGCGGCTACCGTCGTTCCTACGGCGGTTCCCAAGGCGCCGGCCCCGGCACCCCTGCCGAGTCCGGGGGCGACCATCCCGGTGGTGGCCACCGCGGTGAGTAGCAGCTCACCGGTGCGCTCCGGCAGTCGCCAGGCCCCAAGCCGGGCCGCCACCAGCCGTTCGGCTCCCAGCCGCGCGGTGCCCAGTCGGGCCAGCAGCAGCCGTGCCAGTGGCGGCCGCTCCAATAAGTCCGCCCCTGCCTCAACTGGCTCCAGTCGCTCCGGCGGCGGCAGCAACACCCCTTCCACCTCCCCTTCTTCCAACACCATGGCTTCTCCCATTCAGGGCATTGCCCTCGGCATGATCGAAACCCGTGGCCTGGTGCCTGCGATCGAAGCGGCTGATGCCATGACCAAGGCGGCTGAAGTCACCCTGGTCTCCCGGGAATTCGTGGGTGGCGGCTATGTCACCGTGATGGTTCGCGGCGAAACCGGTGCCGTCAATGCGGCCGTGCGTGCCGGTGCCGATGCCTGTGAGCGCGTTGGCGATGGCCTGGTGGCGGCCCACATCATTGCCCGCCCCCACAACGAACTCGAGCCCATGCTCGCCAGCGTCGATTCCACCCGTCGCGGCTGATGGCCAGCGCGCTCACCCATCCGCGCGTCCTGGGCTATCTGGGCCGTGCCCTGAGCCTGGAGCTCTCGGCGGTGCAGCAGTACATGACCCAAGCCTCCCTCGTGGAGCTCTGGGGTCTGGCTGAGGCCGCCGAGCGGTTCCGCCACGAAACCGTGGAGGAGATGCAGCACGCCGAGCGCATCGTTAAACAGATGCTGGCCCTGGGGGTCGCTCCCGCCTCCTCCCAGCTGCGGCCCGTCACCCACGCGGCCGATCTGGTGGGCTTGCTGCGGCACAACAGCGTTCTCGAGCAGGACCTCATCCACCACTACGACGACGCCTTGCGCTTTTGTCTGCTAGTTGGGGATCAGGAGAATGCTGCCTTTTTTCAGGCCCTGCTTGAGGACGAACAGCACCACGGCGAAGAGTTAACCCAGTGGCTACGCCAGCTGAGTGGCGCTCCCTCCTTTGCCAACCAACGGGTCACCTTCTGAGGCGACCCCAGCCTGTCCCTGGCTGCCGAGTCCCGCTTGGGGCTCTGCAGCCGCCTGGCTGGCCTCCTAGATTCCGCCGCCAGCCGTTTCCCTACGGCTGCCTGCCTTCCCTTTCCCCTTGACCGCAGCCCTTCCCCTGCCGATCCAGCTGGTCTGGTTGATCCCGGTGTACGGATTCAGCGGCGTGCTGTTGTCCCTGCCCTGGGCCACGGGCTGGGTGAAGCGAAATGGGCCCAGGCCAGCTGCCTATCTCAATTTGCTCGTCACCCTGCTGGCCTTTGGCCACGGCAGCTTGATCACCCTGGAGATCTGGAAGCGGGGCGCCCAGCACCTCAGTTTCAACTGGTTTTCTGCGGCTGATCTGCACCTGTCCATCGGCTTTGATTTGTCGCTCACCAACCTGGCCGCCCTGGAGTTGGTGACCTTGCTGAGCCTGCTAGCCCAATTCTTTGCCTTGGGCTATCTCGATAAGGAATGGTCCCTGGCCCGCTTCTATGCCCTAGTGGGCTTCTTTGAGGGAGCCTTGAGCGGCTTGGTGCTGAGCAGCAATCTTTTTATGAGCTATTTCCTGCTGGAGATGCTCACCCTCTCAACCTATTTGTTGGTGGGGTTTTGGTATGCCCAACCGCTGGTGGTGACCGCCGCTCGCGACGCCTTTCTCACCAAACGGGTCGGTGATGTGCTGTTGCTGATGGGGATGGTGGCCCTCTCGGCCCTGGCCGGTTCGATGGAGTTCACCGATCTCTACAGCTGGGCCGCCCATGCCCAGGACCCTTCCCAGACCCAGGGTCCGTTGGCTCCCCTGGTGGGCAGCCTGATCGGCCTGGCCCTGATTGCCGGCCCCATGGGCAAGTGCGCGCAGTTCCCCATGCACCTCTGGCTGGATGAGGCCATGGAGGGCCCCAACCCGGCCTCGATCCTGCGCAATTCGGTGGTCGTGACCTCTGGAGCCTTGGT
>CAIYSK010000135.1 GCA_903928835.1 uncultured cyanobacterium | reverse complement strand
TTCAGCTGGATCCGGGGATAGTCCAGGGCAGGCACGCTGAAAGAGTTCCTGCTGGCTGAAGCGTTCGACCTTTGGGGTCTTTGATCCTGCTGGGTAGGTCAGCAGCGCCAGTTGGTTGAAGTCGTCGGCATCGATTGGAGCCATGGTGCTCCAGCCCAGACCCTTGGCCAGCTCCGGTAAACGGCGGTGCTCCCAGAAGAACACCGCCTTGGCACCGTCAAAGCTTTTGGATTCCAGCACCTCCGCGCCGAAACTTGCGGAACTTGTGCTCGAGCCCATCACGATGCCGATGTTCACTCCGGTGGCCACCGCCAAGGGCACGGCCGTTTGGTAGCTACGGGAGTTTTTGCTGGATACGGGATTCAGCTCATAGGTGCGGATTTGGGTTGGCTTGCCGAAGCAGGCCGGGATCATGCGTCCCAGGTGCAGTGCCCGTTCAAATCCCCTAGGTGAAAGGTTGTAATCCCCCCGCTGCGAATCTTTGTCGCCATGGCGAATCAAAATCACCTGGGCGGGAGTTGCATGGGCCCAGCCCCCGGTGAACACCAGGCCGCAGCTGGCCATACCGCTCAAGAGCCAACGCCAGCCGGGGTTCACTGGAGGGTGTGGCGAGGAAAGCCCCCGACCCTAATTCAAAAAACAAGACCAATTGCGAAGGTCTCAATCCATGGTGCCTAGAACTTGCTCAGTTCCCGCCGGTTTTGCGTCACCACGGGCCGCCGAGGATTGTTCTGGGAGGGTGCGACCTGGGTGCTGGTGGTTGCTCGTGATGGCGGCTTCTCGCACCGTTGATCCTTCAGGCCCAAAACGATCAGTGCGATAGCCAGTAGGGAGATGGCTAGGGCGTTTGCGTATGAAGCCATGAGGTGATTAGGGGATCCCATGACGGCATGGGATGAACTGTCCTAGGGACAGTGAATTTAGATCGCTTGCCGAGTCTTAAGGGTTTGCTGTTCGAGCCAGACGCTGGCCAAATTCGAGAGGGAGCGTCCTTGGTAATCGCTTTCTTGGAGGAGCGCTGCGTAGACCCGATAGGGCACGGTGATGGTGACGCGCTGGGGTTTTCGTGTGCTGTAGTTCACAGCAGTTAGGGCTGGCTTGCCTGGGGAAAGATTGAGGCGTTCAACTGGCATGGAATTGCTCAGGCCTGGGGCAATAGTGTCCCACATATGCGTCTATGTGCAATGCCTGGGAACGACCGTAGGAACTGGGATTTGGATGCACGTTGCTGCATTGCAGCGACTGAATCTATGTAGATGTGATCGCCCCGCCTGTGGATATCTCAGTCTCTGGCTTGTTTTTTACTTTTTTCGGTTTAATTTCTCTTGTTGCTGATCGTGGGCGCAGATGCTGCACATCAGCTACGGCCTGGGTGAGTGCATTTGGGGCCAAGAGTGAGGGCCGGTGAGGTGCCTACCCTGCCCGCCGTGCCGTGAGGCATCTGGTCGGGAACCGCCAAGTCCACCAACGGGGGCGGGATTGGGCGGGCATGGGGCTGCGTGGGCAATGACCCTCACGTCACGATCGCCAAAGCCATTCTCCGCAAGAACGGTGTTCCGATTCGAAAGCGTGATTTTTGATGGGAGATCGGTCCCCAGCAAGCTGAGTGCTGCAGCGTTTGTGCGGGCCCCTGGACCACTCCTTCCGAACGCCTCCAGGCTTGGGGAGTTCAGGAATGGGGGTGAAGCTCGTGCCGATACGTAGACGATCTGTCGATTTAGATCTGTTGTCGCTGAGATGGATGTCCTTTGGGCGGGGGAAGGTCCCCGATCCCAGCCCAGGGAGAGTTGTTGACGACCCAGCTCAGCCATGTCGCCCGCCGGAGCGCTAGGCCTGATGATGGGCTGATGGGCGCATCCTCTGGCAACCGTCGCATCGCTTTGGCCCTGCTGGCGCTGGTGGGAGCTGTGGTGGCGGTGCATGTGCATGCGGTCCGGGTGCATGGCATCCAGCCCGCGCGCCACCCAGGTGGCTCTGCGGGGTCTACCCATGCGGGCCCGAAACATCAGGAGGGGGAGGGCGCAAAGCACGGCACCCAGAGCAAGCGGATCAGCCGCCTGATTCAGCGGCCCTAGGGCTTTAGGCCCGTGCCTTAAATCCGCTGCATTGCGCCATGGACCTGCTTGATCTCATCAGGGTGCCGGAAAGCGCCACTGACCTGATGCGAATCCCCCATGAACACGCATCGCTGGAGGCTCTTGCTGGGCGCCTTTCCAACGAGATCTCACCCAACGGGCTTCAATACCTATCCGAGCGGTTGGCTGAACATGCCGAGCGCAGGCTCAGTGTCACCAGAATCGAACATCAGTGGCTGGCCAGGTTGGAGAGCGATCGGCCTTGATGAGCGCTTTCCTTCTGGAGCATCCACAACTGGCGCCGATAGCGCCAACGCCATTGATTCAGCGTTGCCCCAAAAAACACAAGGGCCAGGCACCCCCAAGCCAGAGCTTGCATTTGATACTGCGGGCGCGCTGTTTGTTGTGGCGATGGGTTGTTAGGGGCTAGCTGGAGAGTCCAGCCAGGTTTTGAGCTCTTCGAGGCTTTGTACGCCAACCAGTCTTGGTTTGTCTTTCATGACCCAGGTGGGATACGCCTTGATCTCTGCTGCATTGCAGCGTTGGCGTCCGGCTTCGGTTTTGTCACACTCCACATAGGGAAGGGTTGCGACTGCGGCCTCGCCGAACAACACTTTTTGCTGGTGGCAGGCAGGACACCACCAGGCTCCGTAGAAGAGGGCCCCTTTGGCTTTGAGTTCAGCGCTGAGGGCTTTTTGCTCGGGGTTCGAAGGTGGTAAGGCTTCGCTAGGGATGGCACCGTGGCCCGCGGGGGCTTCCTGGGCGATGGCGGCCCGGCCAGCCCCACTGGTTGCTCCGGTGCTGACAACGCTCAGTAATACTGTGCTGAGGGCAATCAGGAGTCCGGAGCGTAGGGAGCCAATCGGTGCCATGGGTGCTGAAAAATGGCCCTGACCGTAGGGGGATTTCCAGGCTGGTCAGGGAATTGTCCGCAAACCGCCTTCGGGTTCTGTCGTTCGGGCTTCCGCCCTATGCCCACGCTGCACAGCAGCCCATGGACCTGAGAAAGTAGGACCAAGCCGTGCCCTGTGGGAAACGATGAGCGCCAACGGCTACCGCGATTACTTCAAGGTGCTGGGCGTTGATCGCGGAGCCGACAATGACGCCATCAAGCGGGCTTTTCGCAAGCTTGCCCGCCAGCACCACCCGGATGTGAACCCCGGCGATGCGGGGGCTGAGGCCAAGTTCAAGGAGGTGAGCGAGGCCTATGAGGTGCTCTCCGATCCCGACAAGCGGGCCCGCTATGAGCAATTTGGTCAGTACTGGAATCAGGCCGGTGGGGCTGGCCGCTCTGGCGGAACTGATGGGGACAGCGCCAATTACGGCAATTTCGACGACTTCATCAACGATCTCCTGGGCCGCATGGGTGGGGGCGGGGCTGGCTTTGGAGGGCCTGGGAGTTACGGGGCCCCAAGCGGTTTCGGTGGATTTGGTTCGGGTTTCCCTGGGGGACGGCAGCCGGCGGTCAATCTCGATGCCGAGGCCACCATCAGCCTCAGCTTTGCCGATGGCTTCCATGGTTGCGAGCGCACCCTGGCTGTGAACGAAGAGCGGGTGCAGGTGCGCATACCCCCTGGGGTCAAAAGCGGCAGCCGCTTGCGCCTGAAGGGCAAGGGCAATCTGCAGCCGGGCACCGGGCGCCGCGGCGATCTGTATCTCAATCTCCAGTTGCAGGATCACCCCGTTTGGAAGCTGGATGGCGACCAGCTGCGCGCCGACCTCCCCCTGGCCTTCGATGAAGTGGCCCTTGGGGGTGAGGTGCGGGTGGCGACCCCGGATGGGGTGGCCTCGGTGCAGGTGCCAGCAGGCATGCCCCTGGGCAGGAGCTTGCGCTTAAAGGGCAAGGGCTGGCCGCTGAAGGGGGGCAGGGGCGATTTGTTGCTCACCCCGGTGATCAAGATCCCCGATGTGCTGAGCGACCAGGAACGCCAGCTCCTCGAGCAATGGCGCAGCGTGCGCAGCCACGATCCCCGCGCCGGTTGGATGGATGCGGCGCGGCTCTAGGGCGCCCTTGATTGGGAAAGCCGACGGGGTCACTGCCTGGGGGCACTGCCTAGGATCCAACCAGCTTTTCAGCCGCCATGGAGCTCTCTTACCGCCCCCGTCGTTTGCGCCGCACCCCGGCGCTACGCGCGATGGTGCGCGAGAACCAGCTCACCCCCGCTGATTTCATCTACCCCCTCTTTGTCCATGAGGGGGTCACCAACGAGCCCATCGGGGCCATGCCCGGTTGCCAGCGCTGGAGCCTGGAGGGCTTGGTGCAAGAGGTGGGCAGGGCCTGGGCCCTCGGCATCCGCTGCGTGGTGCTCTTCCCCAAGGTGGCCGATGGGCTCAAAACCGAAGACGGCGCCGAGTGCTTTAACGAAGGTGGCCTGATCCCCCGGGCCATTCGCCGGCTCAAGGAGGTGCATCCGGAGATGGCGATCATGACCGACGTTGCCCTTGATCCCTACTCCTGTGATGGCCATGACGGCATCGTCAGTGAGGAGGGGGTGGTGCTCAACGATGAAACTGTGGCGCTGCTTTGCAAGCAGGCCATTGCCCAGGCCAGGGCAGGAGCAGATTTGATTGGTCCCAGCGACATGATGGACGGGCGCGTTGGCTCCATCCGCGAAGCCCTCGATGAGGAAGGCTTTGAGCATGTAGGGATTATTAGTTACACCGCTAAATACGCCTCCGCCTATTACGGCCCCTTCCGCGAAGCCCTGGATTCGGCACCCCGGTCCCTAACCACGAAGCCAATCCCCAAGGACAAGAGCACCTATCAAATGGATCCGGCCAATGGCCGCGAAGCCATCACCGAGGCCCAGCTCGATGAAACCGAAGGGGCCGACATCATGATGGTGAAACCGGGCTTGGCCTACCTCGACATCATTTATCGCCTCCGTGCCGAAAGTGAGCTGCCGATTGCGGCTTACAACGTGAGCGGTGAATACGCGATGATTAAAGCTGCCGCACAGAACGGTTGGATTGATGAAAAACCGGCGGTACTGGAAATATTGACCTCGATCAAACGGGCCGGTGCCGACATTCTGATCACATAC
>CAIYSK010000134.1 GCA_903928835.1 uncultured cyanobacterium | reverse complement strand
CCGTGCCCTTTCGGGTGATTCGCAAGGCCCAAACCGCCAGCGCGCCCCCTCCCCACGCCCCTGAAGCCAAAGCAACCGCCGTAGGCGATGGCTGGGATCAGCCCGCCATCGACGACTGGTAGGCGCCAAATCCCTCCTGGGCCAGAGGGAACCCCTCACCCATCGAGCCGGGTCCTTCTGACTGTGGACTCTCCCGCTGGGCAATATCAAGCTGGGGACTGTCTAAAGTGAAGAAGTGATGCCTTGAGGGCCTGTAACGGTGAGCGATTCCGCCAGTTCTGCCCCCCAGCCGCTTGAGACCAGCCCACCAGCCACCCCCAAAGCCAAGCCCCCGGCCCCTGAAGACAAGCCCTTTGGCGAGTTTGTACCGCAACTGCTGCTGCCGGCCCTCGCCAAGGAAATTGAAAGCTACGGGGGACCAGCCGCAGAGCTGAGTTTTGAACAAGGTCCGATGCCCGTGGTCGGCATGACCTGCTGGATGGTGAAGGGTTGCCTGCCGGGAGAACGCCGGTTCTGGCTCTGCTTCACATCAGACGACATCAACGCCCCCAAAACCGTGGTGATTGCCGAAGCCGGTAGCGAACCGAGCCTTTTGGAGTCGTTTCTGATCGACGAAAAACGGATGAGCTTGGCCCTGATCGTTTCCCGCTTGGTGCAAAGGCTTAACGGCCAGAAATGGCTGGGCCCGAACTGACGGTGGCTCCCCCTACGATGCACCAACTGCCTTAAGCCGCAACGCGCGATGGTGCCTCCCGCTGCTACAGCCGAAGCCAAGACCAGCCAAGCCCATGGGCTAGGGGCAGTCGGAACCTCCGACGCACCGGCGACCAAGGATCCAGCCAGGGACACGATCCTCACCCCTCGCTTCTACACCACAGATTTCGACGCCATGGCGGCGATGGATCTGCGCCCCAACGAGGTTGAACTTGAGGCCATTTGCGAGGAGTTCCGCAAGGATTACAACCGGCACCACTTCGTCCGCAACGCAGACTTTGATGGCGCCGCCGACCAGCTGGATCCCAAAACCCGCCAGGTCTTTGTCGAGTTCCTTGAGCAGAGCTGCACCTCGGAGTTTTCGGGCTTCCTGCTCTACAAGGAACTGAGCCGCCGCATCAAGGATAAAAACCCCCTGCTTGCCGAGTGCTTCGCCCACATGGCCCGCGATGAGGCCCGCCATGCAGGCTTTCTCAACAAGTCGATGAGTGATTTCGGTCTCCAACTGGACCTGGGATTCCTCACCGCCAACAAGGCCTACACCTTCTTCAAACCGAAGTTCATCTTTTACGCCACCTATCTCTCCGAGAAAATTGGCTACTGGCGCTACATCGCCATTTTCCGCCACCTCGAGCAGCACCCCGAAAGCAAGATCTTCCCGATCTTCAACTTCTTTGAAAACTGGTGCCAGGACGAGAATCGCCACGGCGATTTCTTCGATGCCTTGATGAAGGCCCAACCCGACACCGTGCGCGGCCTGCGGGCTCGGCTTTGGTGCCGCTTCTTCCTTCTGGCCGTTTTTGCCACCATGTATGTGCGGGACGTGGCCCGCAAGGAGTTCTATGAGGCCCTCGGGCTTGATGCCCGCGAGTACGACAAACTCGTAATCGCCAAGACCAACGAGACCTCAGCCCGGGTCTTCCCCGTGGTGCTCAACGTGGACCACCCCAAGTTCTACATCCGCCTGGAAAGGCTCGTCAGCAACAACAACGCCCTAGCAGCAACCGATGCCAGCAAGGCACCAGGGGTGCTGAAACTCCTGCGCAAGCTGCCCTATTGGGCCGCTAATGGCGCTGAGATGGCCAAGCTGTTCTTGATGGCTCCCATCCGCAGCGACGCCTTCCAACCCGCCATTCGCTGACGCGACGTGGTCCTATCCCCCCTGGCCGGTGGTTTTGACACCACCTGGCGTTCCAGGCTGGAAAGCCTTCTTTCCAGCGGCCGTGGCAGCGGTGCCGATCTTGTCGAAGTCTTTCTTGAGCGCACCGACCACATCGGTTTGTTAGCGGAGCAGGACACCATCACCAGCGTCAGCCCGGCCTTTGGCATGGGAGCGGGCATTCGGGTATTCCGCGGCGATCGCGATGGTTTTGTGAGTACCAATGACCTCAGCGAGGCGGGTCTGCACCACGCCCTCGAACAGGCCCTGGGGATGCTCGGACTGGCGCCAACTGCTAGTGCCGTTGCCAGCTTTGAAGGCCTCAAGATTTTGCGGGATTTCGCTGCCTCCAAAACCGATTGGCTCCAGCGCTGCCCGGAGATTCAAGAGGCCACGGGCACCTTGCTGGAGGGCACCGGAGCCCTCGAGCGCCATGGCCACCACCTTCAAGCCCGCCGCGGCAGCTATGCCCGCGATTGGCAGGAGGTTTTGGTAGCTGCCAGTGATGGCACCTTTGCCCGCGACATCCGCCTGCACCAATCCCTCGGCCTCAACGTACTGGCCGCCGATGGTGACCACCGGGCCGGCCTGGGCCGCCGCTATGGCACCTCCGGACGCCCGGACGATCTGCGCGAATGGGATGCGGAGGGCTCGGCCCAGGAGGTGTGCTCCAGTGCCGCAACCATGCTCTATGCCGACTACGTGGAGGCCGGACAGATGCCTGCGGTGCTCGCCAACCGCTTTGGAGGCGTGATCTTCCACGAAGCCTGCGGCCATCTCCTGGAAACCACCCAAGTCGAACGGGGAACCACCCCCTTTGCCGACAAGGTGGGGGATGTGATCGCCCATGAAGCCGTCACCGCCATCGACGAGGGCCTCAGTGATGGGGCCTTTGGTTCGCTCTCGATGGATGACGAAGGCATGGAGCCCCAGCGCACGGTGTTGATTGAGAACGGTGTGCTGAAGCGCTTCCTCAGCGATCGAGCTGGGGAACTGCGCACCGGCCATGCCCGCACCGGCAGCGGTCGCCGCCAGGGCCATTCCTTTGCGGCCGCCAGCCGCATGCGCAACACCTTCATTGCCGCAGGCCCCCATAGCCCCGAAGAGCTGATCGCCTCGGTGGATCAGGGCCTTTACTGCAAATCGATG
>CAIYSK010000133.1 GCA_903928835.1 uncultured cyanobacterium | reverse complement strand
GGATCGTCGATGCGGCTCTGGAAACGGCGTTCCTGCTCCCCATCGCTCACGGAAAACCAATACTTCAGAAGCACAATTCCCGAACGAACCAACATCCGTTCAAATTCAGGGCAGGAGTCCATGAACTCCTCCACCTGCTGGGGGCTACAAAACCCCATGACCCGTTCAACGCCAGCCCGGTTGTACCAACTGCGGTCGAAGATCACGATCTCGCCGGCCGAGGGGAAATGCTCCACATAGCGCTGGAAATACCACTGGGTCTTCTGCCGATCGGAGGCGGTTGAAAGGGCCACGACCCGGCACCCCCTCGGGTTCAGCGGATCGGTGATGCGCTTGATCGTGCCGCCCTTGCCGGCAGCATCGCGCCCCTCAAACACAACGATCAGGCGAAAGCCTGAGGCCTTCACCCAATACTGCATTTTGACCAACTCCACCTGCAGCCGCTCCAGCTCTTGCTCGTAAAGCTGGCCGGAGAGTTTGTTCACTGCGGATCACTCCTTGGGGTTATCCCAATCCTGGAGGCTTCTTCCTGGGTAGGAAGGCCCGGATGAAGCGGACCAAACCAGCAACGACCAGAACCAACGCCCCCACTGCTACCGCAACCAGCAGCACCACCGCCACCACTTGGAGCAAACCCAGCAGAAACAGCTGCACCCCCCGAATCACGTTGGCCAGGGCCGTACTCAGTAGCAACAGGGTGTCGAGGCGCTGGGGAAGCTGCATCAAACCCACCACCAAACCCGCCCCGGCCGCACCAATCAGAACGCCAGAGGCACCCTGCTTCCAGCGCAGAGGGGCCCTTTTACGGCGAAAAACCTGGCGCTCCCCCTTCGAGCCCTTCGGCCGATTGCCGGACGGGCGGCGGGCACGGCGGGATGGGGACTTCATACCTCCAGGGAATGGCCGGCACTTCGCATCCAGCGCTCAAATTCCATCAACACCAACTCATTCGGGCAATCGATCAACGAGATCGCACCCACGGTGCATTCTCCCTTGCCCCCGTGGTGCAGGGAGATATGGAAGGTATCACCACTCAGGCCACACACTTCAGGATCGCTGCGCACCACCACCGCAAGGGTGGCGCCCAGGCCGGCCACCCGGATTCTCAATTCCGACCAGCTCATCGTTGCCATGGGTTCAGTTTGGGGAGGGCTAGCGGAACGTCAAGGCCGGGCCCCTGGGAGCTGGGGCTGCGCTGATGGGGCTGGGCTGGTGGGTTGATCCTGCAAGCGCTTGGGTTGGGGCAGCACCAGGGCGAAGGCAGTGGCCAAGGCGAACACCAGGGCCCCTCCCAGGGGCGCCGCCAACCGCTGGGGCAAGGGGGTGCGCTCCAGGACTTCCCGGATCTTCAGGGGCCGAGAGACGGGAATGGCGAGGGGGAGCTGCAGGCGGGGGTCCATCCGCAACAGATCGAGCACCCGCACCAGATCCGAAAGCTCAGCGTCATCGAGGCCAATCTGCAACGGAGGGGTATCGCTTTGGCTGCTGCGCAACATCAAGAGGTGCCCCTCTCCAGCCTCAGTCGGGCCAATCTCCACGGGCTGGGTCGCATCGCCAAAGCGCCGAGCCACGCCGCTGATCCGGTAGCGGGCATAGGGCATCACCACTTGCATCAAGGCCACCAAATGTTCCTTACGGCCTTCCAACTGGGGCCTTCCGGCCCAATCCAGAGTCCAGCTGGTGATGATGCCAACGGCATCGTCAGGCTGCCCTGCGGACACATCCGGCAAGCCCTCCACCTGGAGGCGGCAGCTGAGTTGGTCATAGCGAAGGGTTTGCTTCATCAAGATCCCGCATCCAGGAGGCTGGCTTTAAGCCGCTCAAAGCCCCCAACGCCTGAAGCCAGGGCCAAAGACTGCACCAATTGCCTGCACTCCGCCACGCAGGTTTGGGGGTTCAGGTACTTCTGCACTCCACCGCGCCTGGGGTTCATGCGCTCCTTCACCAAATCAGATAGGCGGGATTGAAACAAGGCCCAGCGCTGGGCCAGCACCTCAGGCGCTTCGGCTTGGGAGAGCAACCCCCGCAACACCGGATAGAGGCGATCCGCGAGGGCGCAAAGGATCCGAATCAGGGCATCGCCATCGGCGGCCGCCAACTCGCCGCGCCGGGTGGTGCGGCGCAGGGGGTTATGGCAACGGCTTTTCCAAAGCTCCACCCGGTTAGGGAAGCAATCGGTAAAACCCATCTGCTCGCTCATCCACACCATGGCCTCACCCCCATTGAGATCGAGGGCTTCCACGCTGAGCAACAACAAATCAAGACGTTCAATCCCCCGACGCGGAAGTCGGAGGCTGATCTCCAGCGTGGGGGAATCATGGGGCATGGCTGCGATGATGCCAGCAATAGCGCCCACCCGTCACGCCCATGGCCATTTCCACGCGTGAGAACCTGCGTGAACTTGACCTGCGGGAACTGGTCAGGGACGTACCCGATTTCCCCAAACCCGGCATCCTGTTCCGCGATCTCACACCGCTGATGCGCGATCCCGAGGGATGGCAGGAGGTGATCCGCCAGCTCTCGACCCTGTGCGAACGGGTGCAGCCGGATCTAATCGTGGGCATTGAATCCCGCGGCTTCATCGTGGGAACGGCCCTAGCCACAGCCGTTCGCCTTGGTTTTGTGCCCGTGCGCAAACCGGGCAAGTTGCCGGGCTCCGTCACCGGGGTGGATTACGCCCTGGAATACGGCACCGATCGACTCGAGATCGGCAGTGATGCCCTCGAGGGGGGGCAAAAGGTGCTGGTGATCGACGATCTCTTGGCCACAGGGGGCACCGCGGCAGCCTGCGCCCAACTGGTGGCAGCCGCCGGCGGCGAACTCTGCGGTTTTGGCTTTGTGGCTGAATTGGCAGCCCTCAATGGCCGCCACAAACTGCCCGCCGATCAGCCGATTGAATCCCTGATCATCTACAGCTGAACCTGGCAAGGGCCGTGGGTCATCGCCGCCAAACTGAAGCGCCTCAGCCAGGGCAGGCGCGCCAGGGCCCCTAGGCCCAATCGCCGCAGCGGCAGCAAGAGGGGGGCCCGATTGGAGAACAACCGCACCAGCAGATCGGTGGCCGCCAGGGTGAGCAGCAGATCTGGCCAACGCCTCAGCCCATAGGCGACGGGGAGACGCTCCGCGGCCAGGCGCCCAGCCGTTGCCCGCTGGGCCAAGCGGTGAAGAACAGCCACATCCCGCCAGCAGAGATTGAGCCCTTGCCCCCCCACCGGGTGGCAACGATGGCCGCTCTCCCCCAGCAACACACAGGAGCCCCGGTGTTGGCGCCTGGCCAGCTGAAGCGACACGGGGAATGCCCGCGGCTGGTCGAGTAAGCCATCCGGCTGGAACCGGTCTGGGAGGGCCCCCGCCAGG
>CAIYSK010000132.1 GCA_903928835.1 uncultured cyanobacterium | reverse complement strand
GTATTCGTACTCCTCCATTTCCTCCCAATCGTCAGCCGCCAAGGCTTCGATGCCCTCGAAGAGGACCTCTTCGCCAATGCTGTCCACAATCACCCGAAGAGAAGGGAACAGGAAATGATTTTCTTCGGCGTACTGGGCACTGAAGAGGCCCTTTTCACCCCAGAAGAAACGATCGGTGGTGTGCTCGTTACGGCGCACATTCAGAATGGCCGGGGGCACCAAAGCCTGCTCAGCAATGAACCGGCGGGCAGCCGTGACGGGCTTGTGGTCGCCGGTTTCGAGATTAAACGTGGAGACATGGGCCAAAACCCTTTGACCGGCGAGACGGCGGCGGCTGATGCGCTTGCGCTTCTTAGACATGGAACAGCTCCCAAAGGGAGAAACGAAAGGGGACGGAAAGGAATCAGGAGGGAGATAGCCATGGGACCGGCGCAAAGCGCGCGCAAAGACCATGACTCAGCCAGCCAGGGAGGCGCCAAGCAACCCAGAGGGCGCAAAACAACAACTCAGGCGACGTCCAACCATCTGTCGTCGTTGAGCATGAGCAAGTCCGAGGTCAGTGAAGCTGCTTATCCGCCCATTCGGATTAGCAGAACAGCAAGAGGAGTGGTCAACAAGGGAGTCAACTGTCTCTGCTGTAGCCTCAAGGCACAAATCGTGCCAAGGGGCCGTCACGACTGTGACCTGCTGCCCGCTCGCGGACCGCGAAGTATTGGTCGATACCGAACACTTTAAGACTTTTTTTGGAATTTCCCCGAAAATCCGAAAAAGAATTTTTCGGCTCCCCCACTGAGCGCGCCAGATGCAAGTCTCCACGCGCTTTTTGAACCTGCTGCACTTCCAGCTCGCCCAGTTCGTTGACAGCGATGAACTGCGATCGGTGGTGGTCTACGTGACCCAACCGGGGGAAGAAGAGGCCCCCTCTCTGGTACCCATCGGCCAATGGCCCAGCGACGGGCGGGCCCTGCCCACCGTGGAAGTCAGCAGCCCCCTACGCCAGCCAGCCGCGCAACGGCGGTGGTTACCACTGCGCCACCAGGAGGTGTTACTCGGAGCCATCCAGGTGGAGAGTGACACCGTGCCCTGGCCAGAGGCCCTCAGCCAAAGGCTGCAGGCCGTGGCCCTCTGCCTCACAGAGGCGTTATGCCTCGACCTCGAGCAACAGCGCCTTGCCCAGAACCTGCGCCTCCAGGACGAACAGCTGGATGTTTTGGTCCACCAGCTACGCAACCCCCTGGCTGCTTTGCGGACCTTCGGCCAATTGCTCCTGCGCCGACTGGAACAGGACAACCAAAACCGCCCGCTGGTGGAAGGTTTGCTTGCGGAGGAGCGCCAACTGAATCGCTACGTCGACGCCATTGGCCAACTCGGCAGCCAAGACAGCCTGCCGAGCCAGGACGGTGGGGCCCAGCCCCTGCTGCTCCCCCCCGTTTTAAGCGGCCCGACAGGCCAACCCCTGGCAGCCTTGCTCGAACCCCTGCTGCAACGGGCGGCTGCCACCGCAGCTCTCCAGCACCGGCCCTGGCATCCCCCGATCGCCCTGCCCCAGTGGCGCGGCGATAGCGGAGCCGTGGCCGAGATCCTCGCCAACCTGCTCGAGAATGCCTTTCGCTACAGCCCCACGGGAGCCGCCCTCGGGCTTGACTGCCAACCCACTGAGCAAGGCGGCTGGCAACTGACCCTCTGGGATGGGGGGCCGCCGATTGATCCCCGAGAGCGGGCCGCAATTTTTGGGAAAGGGGTGCGGGGCTCCAGCAGCAACAACCTGCCCGGCACCGGCATGGGGCTCGCCCTAGCGCGCGATCTAGCCCGGGCCCTCGGGGGCGAACTGTGCCTGGTGGAACAGGCCGCAACCAACACCAGGGATGGGCAAGCCTGGGGCAATGGCTTTCAGCTCACCCTGCCGCCCGCAACATCAGGCCCATAAGCAAAAGGCCCAGGGCTTCACTCCATTCGACACAGGCGCCGTAGCTATCGCCGCTGTGCCCCCCCAGCCGCCGGCCGAGCCAGAGGGGCACCAGCACGGCGGGAACTATCCCCACAGCCCCCCAAAGGCCCAGGGCCGCCCCATGGGGCACCCGCAGGCCAGCACCCACCAAGACCACACCCAACGCCAAAACGACAGCCAGCACCAGGAGAGCCCACAGCACCGGGCGCAGCTCCTTGGCCAGACCCTGCCAATGCTCGCGGTGGAAGCCGGCAGTGCCCCGCTCGCGCAGATAGGGGAAGTACTGCATGGCCAGCAGGGGTGAGGCCCGAGCCCAGAATGCAGCCCAAACCATGGCCAGAGGAGCGGCCAAAGGAGCAGCCAGAGGAGCGGCCAAAGGGGGGCCATCGGCCAAACAGATCAAACCGGCCCCGCGCAACAACAGCACCACCAGCAACGCCTGCACGCCAGCCGCGCCGACCCGGCTGTCCTTCATCGCCTCCAAGGCCCTGGGGCCAGCCCCCAGACCGTCGGCCGTATCCATGGCGCCATCGAGATGGAGGCCACCTGTTAGCGCCACCGCCAAGACCAACACCAAGGCCACCTGGGCCGCCAGGGGCAACCAGCCCGCCGTTAGGCCCCAAACAAGAGCCTGCAGACCCCCAAGCACCAGGCCCACCAGGGGAGCGAAGCGGGCGATTCGCTCAAAGCGCGGCGCGATGAACGGCCAAGGAGGCAGCACTGAATAGAAGACCCAAGCCCCAGCCCAATCCCGCAGCCAAGCCGGGGCCTGGTGGTGGCGGTGACGGGCAGTGGTAGTGGGCATCGGGCGAGGCCTAGCGTCAAGGGAGCACCTAAGGGGCGCAATCGCCTTCTCATTCGACATCACCGCCCGATGCCCCCGCACCCGGGCACGCTGCGGCTGCTTCCAAACCCCCCATGGCCCGGTCACCACGCCGCGCTTCATGCCCGTTGGCACCCTGGCCACGGTGAAGGGTGTCACCGCAAGCCAACTGGGCGATACGGGGGCCCAGATGGTTCTGGCCAACACCTACCACCTGCACTTGCAACCCGGCGAAGGGATTGTTGCTGATGCGGGCGGACTGCATCGCTTCATGGGCTGGAACGGCCCCTTACTCACCGACTCGGGCGGATTCCAGGTGTTCAGCCTGGGCGACATCAACACCATCGACGACCACGGCGTGGTCTTCCGATCACCCAGGGATGGGGCCCGCATTGAGCTCACCCCCGAGCGCTCCATGCAAATCCAGATGACCCTGGGGGCCGATGTGGCCATGGCCTTCGACCAATGCCCCCCCTATCCAGCCAGCGAAGCCGATGTGGCCGCTGCCTGCGGACGAACCCACCGTTGGCTGGAGCGCTGCATCGCAACCCATCAGAAGAGCGACCAAGCCCTATTTGGCATCGTTCAAGGCGGCTGTTACCCCCACCTGCGTGAGGAATCGGCCCGGGTGGTGGCCTCGATGGGGCTGCCGGGCATTGCCGTCGGGGGCGTCAGCGTCGGTGAACCCGCCGAGGAGATGCATCGGATCGTGCGCCAGCTGGGTCCGCTCTTGCCCGACGAGAAACCCCACTACCTCATGGGCATTGGCACATTGCGGGAAATGGCCATTGCCGTGGCCAATGGATTTGATCTATTCGATTGCGTGATTCCCACCCGGCTTGGTCGCCATGGGGCCGCCCTGGTGGGGGGAGAACGCTGGAACCTCAAGAACTCCTGCTTTCGCCATGACCACACCCCCATGGATGCCAGCTGCGGCTGCCCGGCCTGCACCCTGCACACCAGGGCCTACCTCCACCACCTGACCAAGAGCAACGAAATGCTCGGCAAGATCCTGCTCAGCCTCCACAACCTGCACCAATTGGTGCGCTTCTCCAGCGCCATGGGCCAGGCCATCCGCGATGGTTGTTTTGCGGAGGATTTCGCTCCGTGGGAAGCCGACTCTCCAGCTGCCCACACGTGGTAGCGTCCGCCTCTAGATCAGTGATTTCTGGGATGGCTGCTTACGCCCTGCAAACCCTGGCCCAGCTTCCTGAGGCCTACCAAGCTTTTGGTCCCCTGGTGGACATCCTGCCGATCATCCCCCTCTTCTTCCTGCTGCTTGCCTTTGTCTGGCAAGCCTCAGTGGGCTTCCGCTGAACCCAGCCCCCTCTTGGCTAACCGCCGGGCTCGGCTAAGGCTCCTGAAGCACGGCCCAGGCAAACCGGGGCAACGAGAGCATGCGGCGCCAGCGACTGGGCTCCTGCACCAACCGGTACAACCATTCGATCTGCAGAGCCCCCATCCAATTGGGGGCTCTTTTTTTGGTGCCTGCCCACACATCAAAGCTACCGCCCACTCCCATCCAGAGGCCGCCGCGGCGGCCTGGCAAGCCCTGAATCCAGGTTTCCTGGCGGGGCACCCCCAGGGCGGCAAACACCAAATCGGGCTTAGCCGCCACCAGTTGCTGCTCCAATCCGCGCCAGGCTTCTCGGGGTTGGTAGCCATGGGCCGTCAACACCAGCTGCAATCCCGGCAGCTCTTGCCGAAGGCGGGCGGTGAGCTGGGCCATCACCGTTGGCGAGGCTCCCACCAGGGCAACCCGCCACTGGTGACCAGCGGCATGCACGAGCAACTCCCGGGCCAGCTCAATCCCGGGGCTGCGGCGAACGCGATAGCCCTGCCGTCCCAGGGCCCACACCACCCCAGCCCCATCGGGAATCACCAGTTGGGCTGCCTCAATCGCCGCTCCTAGGGCTGGGTCGGCCTTGGCCGCCATCGTCATTTCGGCATTCAGGGTGACGATCTGGCCCCCACCGCGCTGTTTAAGGGCCAGGGCCGCCTCGAAAACGTCAGCGCATACAGCCACCTGCACACCCAGCACCCGGGTGCGCATCGGTTCTGTTGCCATTGCTGCCATGGGTGGGTCCTGCTGCGGGAGAGAATCTATGGCTGGCTCCAGCCATAGATCGGATGACACGCTTCGACATGGCTCCCCCTTCCGCCCCAGGTGGCGCCAGCGCTGCTGCGGAATCCTGGGCCGTACTCGAAGACATCGACCGACAGATCGAAGCCGTCGTGCTCGCCCGCCAGAACCCGATTACGGGACTGCTACCGGC
The DNA here is from genome assembly GCA_903928835.1 of uncultured cyanobacterium. GTDB lineage: Bacteria > Cyanobacteriota > Cyanobacteriia > PCC-6307 > Cyanobiaceae > Cyanobium_A. The sequence continues at coordinate 764 of CAIYSK010000132.1, read as the reverse complement.
AAGTACCGCCAACACGGTGCACGGAAACTACGGCGATGCCTGGGTTCGCGACTGCGTCTATTCGATCCAGTGCGTGTGGGGCTTGGCCATGGCCCACACCCGGCTGCGGGGCCCTAGCCAGCGGGCTTTTGAGCTGGAACAGCGGGTCGTGCAGCTCATGCGGGGCCTGCTCAACGCCATGCTGCGCCAAGCCCCCAAGGTGGAGCGCTTCAAACACAGCCTGGATCGGCTGGATGCCCTGCACGCCAAGTTCAACACCCCCAGCGGCGAACCCGTGGTCCCCGACGACGGATGGGGCCATCTCCAACTCGATGCCACCGCCCTGTTTTTGCTCCAGCTGGCCCAGCTGACCCGCTCGGGCCTGGTGATCATCCAGACCAAGCACGAGCGGGACTTCGTGCAAAACCTGGTCTATTACGTGGCCCGGGCCTATCGGGTCGCTGACTACGGCATTTGGGAGCGGGGTGATAAGGGGAACCATGGGCTGCCCGAGCGCAACGCCAGTTCGATCGGCCTCGTCAAGGCGGCCCTTGAAGCCCTCGAGGGGCTCGATCTCTATGGGCCCCATGGCGACGGCACCTGTTGCCTGGTGATTCCCCAGGACGCGATTGTGCGGCTGCGGCGAGCCCTGCACGGGCTCTTGCCAAGGGAATCGGCCAGCAAGGAAGTGGATAGCGCCTGCCTCTCGGTGATTGGCTATCCCGCCTGGGCCGTCGAAGACCCCCAACTGGCCGATCGCACCCGGAAGAAAATTCGGTCCGAGC
>CAIYSK010000131.1 GCA_903928835.1 uncultured cyanobacterium | reverse complement strand
CCGGATGCGGTGCTGATCTCCAGCAGCCACATGGGATCGATCCCCGAGCTGCGGGCCCAGCTGGGCCCCATCCCCATGCTTGTCGATGTCCAAGAGGACACGATCGAAGCCCGGGCCAGCTGCCTGAGCAGCGGCGCCGACGACTTTTGGCTCTCGAGCCAAGGGGCCAGTGATGTGTTGATGCGCCTGCGGGTGCACCTCGATCTGGGTCGCCGCGCCAACGTGCCTGTTCAGCTGTTGCAAGTGGCAGATCTGGTGGTCAATCCCAGCGGCCGGCAGGTGAAGCGGGGCAACCGCAGCGTGGGCCTGACGGCGCGGGAATACCAATTGCTGATCCTGCTGTTGGAGCGCAAGGGCACGGTGGTGAGCCGCGAGCAAATCCTGCGCCTGGTGTGGGACGACCAACAAGGTGCCGCCAGCAACGTGATCGAGGTCTACGTGCGCTACCTGCGCCAAAAGCTGGAAGAAGGGGGCGAAAAGCGTTTAATTCACACGGTGCGGGGCCATGGCTACTGCCTCAGCGAACGCATGCCCAACCTCGAGGCCCGCAATCTTTGATGTCCGTCTGTAGTCGTTCTTTCCTTGCCCTGGCAGCCCTTGCCCTGGGCGGCTCCGCGGCAGCCTGGGCAGCAGCACCCGCCAAACCCCAGCCATCTCCCCCACCCCAATCCTTGCCGCTGGATTCGAAGTGGTGCCTTGGCGATGCCGGGACTGGGCCCTGCATCCAGCTGGAAGTGGCCCGCACAGCCCAGCAACAGATGTGGGGCCTGCAGTTGCGTCCTGCGCTGCCGCCCCTAAGGGGCATGCTCTTTCCCTTCGCGCCGGCCCAGCCGGTGAAGTTCTGGATGCACCGCACCCCAGTGGCGTTGGACATGGTGTTTGTACGCAGCGGCCAAGTGATTGCCGTTGAGGCCAACGTGCAGCCCTGCATGCACCTGCCCTGCCGCAGCTACGGCCCCGATGGCGCCGTGGATGGGGTGATCGAGCTGGGAGCTGGCCAAAGCCAGGCCCTCGGCATCAAGGCAGGCCGCCAGGTGGTGATTCGCCCCGCAACAGCACCACGGGGTTGAGGGGCGCCAAGCGGGTGCCATCGGCCAAGGCCGCTCCGCGCCATGCCTGCAGCTGGCCCACCCGCACAGCCAAACCGGCCTGCTCCAGCAGGGGCCGCAACTCCGCCAGGGCTTCGATGGTGGCCAAGGGGATCACCACCACCCCGGCCGGCCGCAGCCTCTGGAGCACCATCTGAAGGATGGCGACACGATCTTTGCCGCCGCCGCCAATCACCACCCGATCGGGATCGGGCAGGGAGGCCAGGGCCTGGGGGGCGCGGCCCTCGGCGATGGCGGCTGGGTGCACCCCGAGGCGTTCGGCATTGGCGGCAATCAGGCCCGCGGAACCACCGCGGGATTCCAGGGCAAACAGCTGCAAGGCCGGCCGCAGGCGCAGGGCCTCGAGGCCAATGCTGCCAACCCCCGCCCCGATATCCCAGAACACGCCAGCTGGGGGCAGGGCCAACTCCGCCAGCACCTGAATGCGCACCTCGCGCTTGGTCATCAACCCAGGCCGGTCGTCGTGCTGCAGGTAGAGGCCATCGTCGAGACCAAACAGGGGCAAGCTTTCCGGTGGTAAGGGAGCGGGCGGTTCGGCCAACAGCACCACCAGATGCAGGGGATCAAGGTCGGCCGGGATGGGGGCAGCGGAATCCAGGCGCTGCACCCGCTCCTGGGGATGGCCGAGCCGCTCACACAGCCAAAACCCGTAGGCCGCCTCCAGACCGGAAGCCCGCAGCATCCTGCGCACCTCGTCGGCACCACCTCGCCCCGGATCGGTCAAGACCGCAAGGGCCGCAGGGCGTTTCTGCAACGCCGCCCCCAGGGGCTCGGGATCGCGACCATGCAGGCTTACCCAACTGGCGTCCTGCCAGGGCCGGCCGAGGTGGGCAAAGGCGAGCTGCAGGGAGCTGGGGGCTGGGTAAAAGCGCAATTGGCCGGGGGGGAAGTGCTGCAGCAACACCCGGCCGATGCCAAACCACAGGGGGTCGCCGCTGGCGAGCAGCACCGCCGGGCGCCCCGCCGACAGGGCCTCCCCCACCGGGCCAACGATCTGCTCAGGCCTGTCGCTGGCCAGAAGCTCGGGGCAGGAACTTGCCTCCGCGATCCTGCCGGCCGCCTGCTCGGCCCGCCACCAGGGGGCCACCTCCGCCAACAGCCGCGTCGGTGCCACTAGCAGCTGGGCCCCGCGCAGCGGTTCCAATCGGCTGGGAGCCAGGCCTGCCAAGCCACCGGCGTCGGTGCCGATCACCACCAGCACCCCGCCCTCGCTACCTGCCACCGTGCTTCGTGAGGTCGTGCTTCCCAGAAGGTTCATGAACGCTGAAGCCATGATGCTCAGTCGCTCAACTTTCCAGGCAGGCCACCCCACGCCGGTGGATCTCGGTGGCGTAATCGGTCCAGCTGCCCTGGCCCCAGTAGCGGAAGCAGCTGGTTTCCAACAGCAGCAGGTGCAACAGCGCCTGCTGGTAGGGCTCGCTCCGGGTCACCGCAGGATCGGCCGCCACCAGGGGGTCGAAGCGCTGGTGAAAGGCGGCGCTCAGGCTGGCCATCGGCTCGAGCACGTTGGCGTAGCCCTCCACCCAACTGAGGTTGTTGGTCCAGGAGGCCCCGGCCATGGAGAAGGAAGGATCGTTGCGTTGGAGCTCGGCGATGGCGGCTTCCACCGATTCCGGAGTGGGCTGGCCGCCCACCTGGTGCCAGAGCTTGTGTTGGTGCACCGCCTGGATCGGCGGGAAATCACCGGGCTCCATGCCGGCAGCCTCCAGCAACTCGAGATATTCGGTGCCGTTAACAGCAACCGTGCCCCCTGATCCGCCCTGGGAGGCGATGGTCTGAGACGCGATGGTCTGGGAGGCGATGCGGTGGTGGGCCTGGATGAAGGCCTGGGGGAATTCATTCATCATCACGCCGCCATTTTCCCCGTCGGCAATCTGGGCAACGAGGGCAGGAATGGTGCGGCCGCCCAGGGCCACCGGGCCCCGCCCGAGGGCTTCATAACAGGGCTGCATCTGGCCCACCAGCTTGGTGTCGGAGCCCTGGGTTTTGATCAGCGCGGTGATGCTGACGCTCTCCCCACTGGAATTGCGCGCCACCAGTTGGCAGGGGCCGTACTTCTGATCGTCCCGCAGGCTGCTGCCATCGGGGTTTTCAACGCTGTGTTCCTGCACCAGTAGCCAGCGGTAGCCGCACTCTTTAAGGGCCTTCACGAAGGCATAGAGCGTGTCGGGATGGTTGGGCAGGTGCATCTCCGGGGGGGAGAAGCCCTTCACCCGCTGCAGGGCCTCTGGGCCAAACAGGGCTGCGAAATGGTGCTGCCAAGCCAGGATTTGCAGCTTGAGATCGGGGATCGGCGTGGAGGGCGCCACGGCGTGGCTCCAGAACGTTCCCAACCACTCCACATGGGGTTGCAGGCTGGGATCACAGGCGAGGCGTTTGAGGGCGTCGAAGATGTCGTGGCGGCCCATCTGCCCAAAACCCCAGAGCAAATTGCCGGAGTAATCGAGCATGATCCGCGGGTTGCAGCCGCCCTGAATCAGCTCAGGAATGATTTCTGCGAGCCGCTTGTAGCACTGGGCAAAGGGCTCGGCGTTGTGGTTATCACCCTCCCCCGGGTGCTCCACCATGTACTGCAGATGGGAGATCAGTTCCCCCTGGGCGCCGGCTGGAATCGTCGGCTGGTGCATGTGCAGGGCACAGGCGAAGCACGAGCTGATCTGCTCCAGCTGGAGATTGGTTTGGGGCAGAAACACCGGCTGGTCCTGCTGCACCAGGGCCAGGATCTCGGCTTCGCGGCCGGAAATGGGTGGCAGGGCCGGCGTGCCTGCATCTGTGCCGAACAGTTCAATCATTTCGTCATTGTGGTTGAAACATCTGGCGTTCAAATTGGGAAAGAGTTGTTAGTTTCAAGAAAATCAGTCCCTTGGCCTGTCATGCGAGCACCCCTAGCAGCCCTGGCCGGCACCCTGCTCAGCCTCAGCCTGGGGCTTCCCCATGCTGCCCAGGCCGAATCGGTGGTGCAAAGGGTGACCCGCACCGGGCAGCTGAAGGTGCTGGTGATGAATGACGATCTGCCTTACACCACCGCCCAGGGCAACGGCTACACCGGTCTCGCCATGGAATTCGTGGCGGAAGTTCAAAAAGCACTCAGCCAGGCCTTGGGCAAGCCAGTACAGGTCAAACCTGTACCAATCCAATCGGTGAATCAGGGCCTTAGCAGCATTACGACTGGCACGGCCGACATCGCCTGCGGGGTGACCTACACCTGGGGGGCGTCCATGGTGGTGGACTACACCCTGCCCTTTGGCCTCTCAGGGATTCGCCTCCTGACACCACCAGGCAATGACGGCACTCCCACGGCCCTGGTCGGACAACGCATCGGGGTGGTGAAAAACTCCCTAGCGGAAGCCACGTTGGCCGCCGCGGTGCCGAAGGCCAGCCTGGTACCCCTGGACAATCCCCAGGCAGCCCTCAATGCCCTGGGCAGCGGCCAGGTCAAATTTCTGGCTGGTGACAGCCTCTGGCTGATGGCTAACCGGAGTCGCGCTGGCGCGAGCACCAACCTGGCCCCAGCGGTGCCTTACAACCGCTCGGCGGTTGCCTGCATTGTTCCTGAAAACAATTCCGGAATCCTCAACATCAGCAACCTGGCCATCGCCCGGCTGATGCAGGCGTACATCAACGACGATCCCCAAGCCCTCAGCCGCATCAACCAATGGATCGGCCCCGGCAGCACCCTGAACCTGAACCAGGGCGCCATCAAGTCCTATTTCACCAACGTGCTGCTCAGCGTCGCCCTGGTGGACCGTTCCTGACCAAGAACCCAGTCCAGTCCTCCTTCCACACCTGTTCAACATCACCATGGCCCCCCGTTCGCTGCTCCATCTGCTGACCGCCATCGCCGCAGCAGCGCTGTTCACCAAAACCGCCGAAGCCGCGGTGTATCGCGCCCCCGACCTGCGCAATCCCCTCGAGGGGCGGATCCAGGCCCTGCGCGAGGGCAGCGGCCAATCCCTGTTCAACCCCAACCCAGCCGGCGACACCCAGATCAGCTGGTGGGCCAATGGGGGTGGCCGTGGCTGGGGCAATGGGGGCTACCGCCGTGCCTGGGGCAATGGAGGCGGTTGGGGCAATGGCGGTGGCTGGATTAATGGCGGCGGCTGGCCCAATGGGGGTGGCTGGGGCAATGGCGGCGGCTGGGGTAATGGCGGTGGTGGTGGTGGCGGATTCCTCAACTGGTGAGGAGCCCCCTCGACCTGGGCCGATTCGGGCCGATCGGGCTGGTGGTGGTGCAGGCCACCTCGCTCTGCAACCTTGACTGCGACTACTGCTACTTGCCCGATCGACAACGGCGCCGGATCTTTGATCTGGAGCTGCTGCCCCTGTTGCTGGAGCGCATCCTGGAGAGCCCCTTCTGCGGGCCCCATATCTCCCTGGTGTGGCATGCGGGCGAACCGCTCACGCTCCCCTGCAGCTACTACGACAAGGCCACGGCAATCATCGACAGCTGGCTGCAGGAGTACGGCGCCGGCGGGGTGGTGATCGAGCAGCACATCCAGACCAATGGCACTTTGATCAACGACGACTGGTGCGCGTGCTTCCGCCGCAACCGCATCGTGGTTGGGGTGAGTGTGGATGGGCCCCAGGAGATCCACGATGCCCACCGCCGCTTCCGCAATGGCCGTGGCTCCCATGCCCTGGCCCTGCAAGGGATCGAGACCCTTCGTCGCCAGGCCATCCCCTTCCATGTGATCGCCGTGGTGACGGCGGCCGCCATGGAGCAGCCCGAGGCGATGTATCACTTCTTCCGCGACAACGGCATCAGTGCCGTGGGGTTCAACGTGGAGGAGCAGGAGGGCGTTCACACCAGTAGCTCCATGCAGGGCAGCGAGCGGGAACAGCAGTACCGGCAGTTTCTGGACACCTTCTGGCAGCTCAGCGAAGCCGACGGGCACCCCGTGCAGCTGCGGGAGTTTGAGCAGGTGATCGCGCTGATCCAGCGCAACCAGCGATTGAATCAGAACGAACTCAACCGCCCCTTCTCCATCCTCAGCGTGGATTGGCAGGGCAACTTCTCCACCTTCGATCCCGAGCTGCTGTCGGTCAGCTCGGATCGCTATGGCAGCTTCAACCTGGGCAATCTGCGCAGCACCAGCCTGGAGCAGGCCGCCTGCTCCGAGCGCTTTCAGGAACTCTGGAGTGATGTGGTGTCAGGCATGGAGCGCTGCCAACAGGACTGTGATTACTTCGGGCT
>CAIYSK010000130.1 GCA_903928835.1 uncultured cyanobacterium | reverse complement strand
GCCCGCAACAGAAATCGCCCTTTCATGGCAATGCCAACCCGGCCACGAATGGCTACCGAGAGCAACACCTGGTCGAGGGTGGTGCCTTCCAGGCTGTTGAGATAAGGGGTGAGGTCCATCGGGGACCCTCCTTGGCGGCAGAGACAATCTGCCTAAAGGTTTTTACAAACCTAAGGCGCCGCCGCCTGATCTATCGCTAACGCTTGGGATTAGTCGTCGTAAACCCGGCACTTTTCATCCGCTGGGTTCAGCTCGCAGAACACCTCGAACGGGCTCGGGGCTTCCTCGGCTTCGGGATGACGCCCTTGGAAATCCTCAAGATCCTTGATCTGCTGCTCCAGTTTGCGGGCCACCGCCTGATCTCCATTGGCCGTGGCTGCGGCCAATGCCGAGCGATAGCTCTCCAGCTGGGACGCGATCGTGGTCATGGCAAGACTCCCAACAGGAGCACAGGTGAGAAGGCCGAGAATTTAACCCCCAGCGGCAGGAAACCCGAGGCCCCACGCAAGCGCCATGGGGAAACGCTTGACAAACCCTCACCTCGTGGCTGAAACACCACAAACGCACCTCCCCACAAAGGATTGACACCCCCCTGGCTGGAACCCCCAAGGTGGGGGGATTGCAACGTGATGCCCGATGGCAAACGCCCCCTATTTGGTCGCATTGGCGTTGGTGGAGTTGGACGGCAAACGCGCCCTGCCCCTAACGGGCAAAACCCAATCGGCCGCAGCCGCCGAAGCCCAAGACCCCGGCGACGATGGCCGCACCCTGGCCTTGGAACTGTTGCTCCGGCTTTGGCAACGCAGCGATGAGGGGCCCCTGCAGCGGGCCGCCGCAGACAACAGCCTGCTGCTGATTGAGATTCCCCTCGACGTGATGAGCGAGCAATTGCCGATACTGAAGGCCAGCTGGCTCGCCAGTGGCGACACAGCCGCCTTTGAAGCGGGCCTCAAAGCCTTGGTGATCCGCGGCTGGCGCATGGGAATTGCCAAGTACGAACCGGTGAGCTTCAGCCCCTGGTCCTAGGGGGCTGCCGATGCCCTGCCCACCCCTTATGGGGATCCATCAGAGCGCAGGCTGGAGCAAGCGACGAAAGAGATAGCCGGTGCCGCGCTCGGTGAGGATGAATTCGGGATGTTCTGGATCCGCCTCCAGCTTGGATCGAAGCCTGGCCACATGCACGTCAATCGTGCGCACCCGGGCATGGTTGGTTGGCACATACCCCCAAACCTTTCGCAACAACTCCACCCGGCTCCATGGCTTGCCAGGCTGGGAGAGCAAGATCGACAGCAGCCGGTACTCAAGGTCGGTCAGACGCACCTGTTCTGTGCCCTTAAAAACCTGCTGTCTATAGGTATCGACCCGTAACTCTCCAGCCGTAATCGTGCTCCCCTGGTCCCGCTGGAGCTCCCCTTGAACGGAGCGGCGCAGGCCTAATCGGCGGAGAACGGATCGGCGCAGGAGAGCCCGGATCCGCATCTCCAATTCCCGCGGGCTAAACGGCTTGACCAGGTAGTCGTCGGCTCCGAGCTCCAAACCGGTGACGCGCTCAAGCACATCACTACGCCCTGACAGCATCACGATCGGCACCTGGGACTGCTTGCGAATCCGCTGGCACACCTCAAAGCCATCGAGCACCGGCAGCATCAAATCAAGAACCAATAAATCGGGCGATTCCTCGTTAAAACGCTCAAGCGCTTCCTGGCCATCGGCCGCCAAAATCACCTGAAATCCGGCCTTGGTAAGACGCAATTCCAAAAGGCGCCGCACCATCTCTTGATCATCCACGACAAGGATCGTGGGCGGCACAGAAACCTCATCCATCCTGGCTAAACCCTTCCAGCCCATCCAGGCCAGCCGCCACTGTCAAATCATTGGCCATAACAACTGGCAAATCATTGACCAGGGCAAACGGGCCAATGATTTGCAGGGCGTGCTTGTTGTAAACCTCTGCAGCCTCCCGCTCGTCCTGGTACGCCCCAAGGAAGTAGCGGCGCCCCCGCCAATACAACTGCGCGATCCACTGACCCGTGCTCTTCCGATAACTGACGCCGCGAAATAGGGAGCTCGCGCCTGGGCGACGGGGGCGGTTGGCGTAGGCGAGATAGGCCTGCTCTTGAGAAGCGTCGGTCTGCTTCGGCATGACCGCTTGAGATCACGGGCGTCATCAACACTGCGACGCAGCAAGCCCCCAATGCCAGTCCCCTTTTGGGGAGGTGTTGCCGATTAGCTCTGGGCGGCAACTCTGGTCTAAGGATTACGGGATCCAACAGCACCGCCGCCACGGAGCTGCAAATCGCCGAAAAGGCCCTCCCTTGCTGCTAAGAAGAGAAATCAGCAGGCGCCGCATGACCATTCCCACTCCAGACGCCCCCAAGTCGGAGGCGGCAACGTCAGACCCAACAAAGTCGGCCCCCCTGAAGCAAACGATCTTGCTGGTGGACGACGACGCCAACATCCGGCGGGTGCTGGAAACCCGGCTGACCATGTTTGGTTACGACGTGGCGACCGCCAGCGATGGCGAAGAGGCGATTGCCCTCTTCCAAACCGTTCAACCCGATGTGGTTGTGCTGGACGTGATGATGCCCAAAATGGATGGCTACGGGGTGATTCAGGCCCTGCGCCAACAATCCGAGGTGCCGATCGTGATGCTCTCGGCCTGCTCGGAGGTCAAAGACCGCATCCTGGGCCTGGAGCTGGGCGCCGACGACTACCTCACCAAACCCTTCAGCCCGAAGGAATTGGAAGCCCGCATTCGCTGTGTCTTGCGTCGCACGGTCGGCGGTACGGGCCCTGCGGCCGCTGGCAGCGCTCCGCGGGAGATCAAGATTGGCCAGCTGATGATCCTGCCCCACAAACGCCAGGTGTTTAAGGCCGGCGAACGGGTCAAGCTCACGGGGATGGAATTCGACCTGCTCGAGATGCTGATGGCCCACTCCGGCCAGCCCCTCACCCGCCAAGAGATGCTCACCAAGATCTGGGGCTACACCCCGGAGCGCCATTCCGATACCCGGGTCGTGGACGTGCACATCTCCAGGCTGCGCAACAAGATCGAAGACGATCCCGACAACCCCGAGCTCGTGATCACGGCCCGGGGCACGGGGTACCTCTTCCAACGCCTACCAGCGGCGACGGCGATCTAGGCAGGGGCGTTCCCTAACGGGGGACACCGTTGTAGATCACCTGATCCACCTTGGTGCCATCGGGTGAAACCATGATTTGGGTTTCAACCGTTGCCTTTCGCTTCATGGTTTCCCAGCCGGGTGTGCCGCCAAGGAACTGGAAGCGGTAACCGTCGGTGCTCGCGCGCACCATGCAGGTGCCGCCGCCCAATTGGTGCATGCAGGCTGCCGTGCGGTATTTGGTCAACCCGCCGTTCAGGGTCTCGGCCTTCATGCGGGCCAGGTTGGCTGCCCTCTCCTGGCTCTTTGGCACCTCTGCAGCCCTCAGGGCCATAGGAACGAACACCGTGAGGGTGGAGAGAAGCGGCAAGGCCACTCCCAAAAGAGCAGGCTTGAACTTGGCAGAAAACATGGCTTGAGCGGGTCAACAACAATCCAGGCTTAGCGACATCGACCCCGGGGAGAGGGATCTGCCCAGGGTTCGTCGCACGATTGCATCAGGGCGTGATTTCCATCGCTAAACCGGGGGTTCCAGGCCTGAACCCATGAATCTGCTGGAGCCCACCAATCTCCTTTTGCTGGGTTGCGCCCTGATCTACGCACTGATCGGCGAACCGGTGGATGGGCTGATCCTGCTGGGGTTTGTGGCAGGGATTGTGCTGCTCGATGGGCTGCAACAGCACCGCAGCCAAAAGGCCCTGGCTGAACTTGCCCGGCTCTCCGCGCCCCGGGCCCATGTGCGCCGGCTGGGCCAGGAGCTGGACCTCGCCGCCGAGGAGGTGCTCCCCGGGGATTATTTACGCCTGGAGGAGGGAGATCGGGTGGTGGCTGATGCCGCCCTGCGGGAGGCCGTGGGCCTATGGCTCGATGAATCCCTCCTCACCGGGGAGTCATTGCCGATCGCCAAGCAACAGCTCGGCGAGAGGATCTTGGCCGGATCCCTCGTGGCGAGCGGCAGGGGTTGGGCCGAAGTCACAACCATCGCCGCCGCCAGCGAACTGGGCCGCATTGGCGACAGCCTCAAGACGGTCGTGCCGCCCCCCACCCGCCTGCAGCGCCGCACCCGCCGGCTCACGGGCCGGCTCACCCTGTGGGGGATTGGTCTCTGCGTTGCCCTGGCCTGCATTCAAGGGATCACCAGCGGCAACTGGCCCCAGGCCCTGCTGGCAGCCCTGGCCCTGGCCCTGGCCGTGCTGCCCAACGAAATCCCCGTGGTGCTCGCGCTGTTCTTGGCCCTTGGGGCCCTCCGGCTCGCCCGCCTTGGGGTGCTGGCCCGCTGGCCCGCGGCGGTGGAAAGCCTCGGTAGCGCCACGGTTTTGGCAGTGGATAAAACCGGCACCCTCACCGAAAACCGCATGGCCGTGGCCGAGCTCACCACCTGGCCCGATGGCGCCCAGTGGTCCAGCGGGGAGCCCTTGGATGAGGCCTTTCACCAGCTGGTGGAGATGGCGGTACTCGCCAGCCGGGGCGATCCGGTTGATGCCATGGAACTGGCCATCCACCGCCTGGCCCAAACCCATCTCGAAGGCAGTGAGCACCTGCATCCCGATTGGCCACTGGAACGGGACTACCCCCTTCAGAGCGATTTTTTGGTGATGTCCCAGCTCTGGCGCGATGGAGACGGTGCCTGGCACCTGGCCGCCAAAGGAGCCCCTGAGGCCATTGCCGATCTCTGCCATCTGGCGCCGGAGCGCTGCCAACCATTGTTGAGCGCCAGCGTGCAGTTGGCCAGTAAGGGCCTGCGGGTGTTGGCTGTAGCCCGCGGGCTGAAGGGGGCCCCAACCCACAGCGGCGACGAACCCCACAACTTGCACGACTACCAATTTGAGGCGATCGGCCTGATTGGTCTCGCCGACCCCCTGCGCAGCGATGTGCCCGAAGCCATTGCCGTGGCCCAGCGGGCCGGGGTGCGTGTGGTGATGCTCACCGGCGATAGCCCGGTCACAGCCCGCTCCATCGCCGCCCAAGCCGGGCTGGGCTGGGGGGATGTGGCCACCGGGCCCGAGCTCGAGGCCATGCCCCTGGCCCAGCTCAGCGAACTGGTGACCAAGGTTTCGGTCTTTGCGCGGGTGATGCCCCAGCAGAAATTGCAACTGGTGCGAGCCCTGCAGGCCGCCGGCGAGGTCGTGGCGATGACAGGGGATGGGGTCAATGATGCCGCCGCCCTGAAAGCCGCGGACATCGGCGTGGCGATGGGGAAGCGGGGCACGGCGGTAGCCCGCGAATCCGCCGATCTGGTTCTGCTCAACGACAGCTTTGGCGATCTGGTGGCGGCGCTCGCCATGGGACGGCGCATCGACAGCAATCTGCACCGGGCCTTGGCCTACACCCTGGCAATTCACCTCCCCATCGCCGCCTTGAGCTTGATTCCCCTGCTCATTCCGGGTCAAAGCCTGATCTTGCTGCCGGTGCACATTGCCCTCCTGCACCTGGTGATCGACCCGGCTTGCACCGTGGTGTTTGAAGCCCTCCCCGCAGCCCCCGGGTTGATGGACCAACCGCCGCGGCCCCCCGGGGGCCCCTTGTTTGATCCACCCACCTGGAAGCACGCCACCTGGCAGGGATTAGCCCTGATGGCAGGGGTTTTGGCCATGGCCTTTTGGCCCCAGTCCGCAGCTATTACGCAGCGCAGCATGGTTGTGGGCGTGCTGCTCCTCACTGGGGGGGGCCTGGTATGGATCAACGGCGGGCGTTTCGGCTCCGTTGCAGCGGCAGGGGCGGCCCTGGGCGCCGGCCTTTGGCTGGCCCTGCTCCTCTCGGCGCCCCTGCAACGGAGCCTGGCCCTCACTGCGCTGTCGTCCGTTCAGACCATGGCGGTGGTGGTGGCAACTGGACTGGCCCTACTGGTGGCCACTGGGGTGCGGCAGCGGTATGCAGACCCGCGCCAAGGCTGATGAAGCTCCACGGGTTGCCGGCAGCCGTCGCAACACTTTTGGCATGACACGCCTCCAACAGCTGATCAGCAAACAACCGGTGGATGGGCCCAGCAGGCCCATGGCCAACCTGCCCAAATCAAGAACACCATCCATCCAGCCAAGCCATGACCCAACGGGCACCGACGCAAAGGGGGATATCACAGACACCGTTATCACAGACACCCGTATCACAGAAACCAGCATCACAGAAACCGGTATCACAAAACACACAAAGCTCTGTAGCTTTCGCTACCATTTCAGGACGTTCATCCCATCTGGGACGCAAGCCTTGGCAGCAGGGAACGGGGCTGCCGCAAACGAGGCCCGTCATGAATCCCCTAGCCCTGATCCGCGAGCAAATCCTCAAGGCCGAAAGGCTTCGCCAGGCCCAACTCGCCAGTGTGCAAAACCCCAAGGCTGAGATCTTTTAACCGCTGATCCCAGGCCTTCCAGCTAGACATTCCAGCCGCCCCAACCAGGGGCGGTTTTTTTTAATGGAAGCCTGAAAAGATCATGCAATGTGCAGCAAGCCGAAGCAAATAGACAAGCCCACGATCAAACAAACGGCAGCCCTTAAGCGATCTCGCTAGACCAAAGCAAGGCGGCGAGGGGTTTTCCATCACCAGCCCAGACACTCATGATCCATAAGCCATGACCGAACTTCATCTGATTGCCCTCAGTAGCCGAAAAGTGGATGAAGCCACAAAAGCAAGGCTAGAACATGTGCTGCGCGAAAATGCAGCCCGATCAATTTACTGCGGCAAGGTGGAGTGCAACTCCAACACCTCCGATACCGAGCTGATCGCCTATGGCATCTACATCTTGAGCCAACTCGTCAATCACAAGGGGCCAGGAGTGATCCACGAATGGATCAGGGACATGGAAGGCAAGCTCTCTGGGCTGAATATCAGCTGTGATCGGGAGGCCTACAAGGACATCATCAAGGCAGAACAGGATGCCCACAACGCACGGCTCAAAATATTCTGTGAAACGGGTGACGATCCCGCCACCGGTCTCAAGACAAAATGGTGATCAAGACAAGCCCCCAATCAATCACTATCTCCCCCTTGATTGGCAAAGGTTGAGCTTGTGGGCATGGGCTGGCCATGGTGGGTGCCAAGCTCCATGGCCTGATTCAAGACGTGGGTTTTGATCTCAGCCTTATCCCGTTCGATATAGATCTCTTTCCAATCGGCTGAGCTGGCCTTTGCCAGGAGCTTGCGCAGGTCATCGACCACCTCGTGCATCACCTGGGGCGCATCGATATCGCGCTCATGGAACTCATTGCAGCTCTTGTCCAACACCCGATCCAGACGCTTCATAAACTTCGATGCTTTTGTCATCCCTTGGCATCCATAGATAGCCCGAGGTTAGTCAGCGTTTCTTTGGAAGACGCGCCGTCTTTACAAAGAACTCGGTCTACTCGCCGCAGCCCTGTTGCAGCACCTGATTGCGCAGTTCCTGCAGTTCGGGGGAAAGCGGAGCCTTGGGGGCAAACAGCAGCGTCCAGGCCAGGGGCACATCGCCCTGGTCCAGGGCGGCGTCGACAGCCTGCAGCCACGCCGCGGGCCTGTGGGCCAAGGCAGCCATCAAGCGAGCCGTTTGGGCCATGCGCGCCGCCGATCCACCAATCAATTGAACATGGGCAAACGTGCCGGGCGCCGCTTGCTGGGGCCGCAGGCGCAGAAGCACCACTTCCCCAGGAGCCAGGGGCAGGCCCGGCCAGGCCATGGGCCCTGTGATCACCTCCCCAGATCTGGCTACATGCCGCCAAACAACCCGACCCGCCCGTTCGAGGCGAATCTCCAGCAACGGCTCCACCACCAGCAACACGGGCCTGGGCGTGGGCACCACCCCGATGGCATCCCCCTGTTGCACCGCTTCCACCCGAGGTGCCACCACACACACCGCCACCGGATCAGCCTGACGATCGGTGGCCTGCCCCCCCTGGATGGTGCCAGGCAGCACCGGGGCCACCGCCGGGGCCACCGCCAAGGCCAGCAGCAGGGGCAGGGAAGGGGGGATCAACAACAAGCCGAACCATCCCCAAGCTCTGGAGCTGGGCCATCAAATGGCAACACGCCTCCGCAACCGGGGAACAGCCCGTAATGCCGGGAGGCATCACCGATGAACTCGAAATGCGGTGCTAGCCGGCTGTCCTTGAGCATGCGGAAGGTATTGCCGCAAACCGGAAAAACGCGGCCGGCCTGAATCGCGTGGTGCTTGTCGAACACCAGTTGGTGGGCATGGCCCGCAATCGAGCCGCGATAGATCACGGCCTGGCCGTGGTCCTCACAGGCATCCTCGAGGCCGTCGATGTTGAACAGGCGGTAGGTGGCCGAAAAGAACCGCAGTTCCCCGGTTTTGGCGGCCAACTCGGGATCGGTGATCGCCAAGGGCCGATCCGTGACCAGCCGGGGATCGATAAACCCGGCCTGGCGGGACAGCCGCAGGAAGTCGTTCCAATAAAGGGCGCCACTGAGGCATTCGCCGTAGAGCACTGGATCGCTTTGCAGGGCCTGGGGCACCCGCCGATCCGCATAGACATCGGCAAAAAAGAACTCCCCTCCTGGCTTGAGCAGCCGCTTCACCCCCTGCAGCACGGCGAGCTTGTCGGTGGAGAGATTCACCACGCAATTGGAGATCACCACATCAAAACTGGCGGGCTCGAGGTCCAACGCCTCCAACCGCTCGATCGTGCCCGCAAGAAAGCGCACGTTGGCGTAGCCGAATTGTTCGGCATGGAACTCCCGGTGGGCTTCGGCCACCGCCAATTGCTCCGGGGTCATGTCGACCCCCACCACCTCGCCGCTGGCGCCCACCAACTGGGCAAGCAGATAGACATCGCGGCCGCTGCCACTGCCCAAATCCAGGACCCGCACGCCCTCAAGCAGGGGAGGGGCCACCAACCCGCAGCCG
>CAIYSK010000129.1 GCA_903928835.1 uncultured cyanobacterium | reverse complement strand
GGTTTTTTGAATGAGGTGTCAGGCCCTAACCCAAGGGGGCCTAACCCATCTGAAAACCCGAATCCATGGTCTCCAGCTCATGCAGTTGATCGGAGTGCCAACCCCGTTTGCGCAGATCTGCGCCCCGGGCTTCGGCAAGCGGTTCACCTTCGCGATTCTCAGGTAACCAGGCCTTGAGATGGCGGCGGCGAATTTTGGCTGTGAAGCGATGGAATCGATTAAAAGCTCGACTTTTGGTCATCACACCTCCTGAGGAGACGAATTCGTTCTACTGCCTCTTGACCAAGAAAAGGAGTGCCGTATGAACATCTTCAGCATCGCCCCAGCGAACGCCCCTTTGATTGCCTCCATGGCCACTCCCCCAACGCCAGCCCTGCAGCGCTTAGCCGCCGCGCTCCACCCCCACCGGCGCCTGATGTGGCTGGCGGCAGGCTGCTCCGTCTTGAACAAATTGTTCGACCTGGCGCCCCCGGTCCTGATCGGCCTGGCCGTGGATGTGGTGGTGAAGCAAAACACCTCCTGGCTAGCTGCCTGGGGGGTGAGCTCGGTGCCAGGACAACTGGGCGTGCTGGCCGGGCTCTCCTTTGGGATTTGGAGCGCGGAATCGCTCTTTGAATATCTCTACGCCCTGCTGTGGCGCAACCTGGCCCAAACCGTTCAGCACGAGTTACGCCAAGAGGCCTACGGCCACCTCCAGCAATTGGAGATGGCGTTCTTTGAGCAAGGCAGCACCGGCCGCTTGATGGCGATCCTCAACGACGACATCAACCAACTCGAGCGTTTTCTCGATCAGGGAGCCAACGAAATCCTGCAACTCCTCACCACCGTGTTGGCCGTCGGTGGAGCGATGGTGCTGCTCTCGCCCATGGTGGCGGGGGTGGCCTTCCTTCCGATCCCCGTGATCCTCTGGGGATCCCTGCGCTTTCAAAAGCGGCTTGCCCCCCGCTACCGGGAGGTGCGCGAACGGGCCGGGGATTTGGCATCCCGGTTGAGCAACAACCTCGGGGGCATGCTCACGATCAAGAGCTATGCCGCAGAAACCTGGGAGCTGGGCCGACTCGCCGAGGACAGCCAGGCCTATCGGCTCAGCAACGGACGGGCCATCCGCCTCTCGGCAGCGTTCATTCCCCTGATTCGCTTTGCCATCCTCTTTGCCTTTCTGGCCATCCTCGTGATCGGTGGTCTTCAGGCGTGGCAAGGGGTCATTGCCGTGGGCACCTACAGCTTCCTGGTGTTCATTACCCAGCGGTTGCTCTGGCCCCTCACCACCTTGGGCCGCACCCTCGACGACTACCAACGGGCCATGGCCTCAACCTCCCGGGTGCTGGACCTGCTGGATACGCCGATTGCGATTCCCAGCGGGGATCAAGCCCTTCCCAGGCAACAGGTGCGCGGGGCGATCCGTTTTCAAGCGGTGGATTTCGCCTACAACGGCCGCGAGCCCCTGCTGCAGCGGTTCAATTTGGAGGTTCCCGCTGGCAGCACCATCGGCATCGTGGGAGCCACGGGCTCAGGCAAGAGCACGATCGTCAAACTGCTGCTGCGCCTCTATGAGATTCAAGGCGGCCAGATCCTCTTGGATGGTCAAGGGATCCAGGGGCTGAAACTCCAAGACCTCCGCCAGGCCATCGGCCTGGTGAGCCAAGAAGTCTTCCTCTTCCACGGCACCGTGGCCGAGAACATTGCCTATGGCAGCTTTGGCGCCCCCAGGGCTGCCATCGAGCAGGCAGCCATGCTCGCCGAGGCCGCCGGGTTTATTGAAACCCTGCCGGAGGGCTACGACACCGTGGTGGGAGAGCGGGGCCAGCGGCTGTCCGGTGGGCAGCGCCAACGCATTGCCCTGGCCAGAGCCATCCTGAAAAATCCCCCGGTGCTGGTGCTCGATGAAGCCACAGCCGCCGTCGACAACGAAACCGAGGCCGCCATTCAGCGGTCCTTGGATCGGATCACCGCCTCCCGAACCACCCTGGTGATTGCCCATCGCCTCAGCACCGTGCGCCATGCCGATCAAATCGTGGTGATGGAGCAGGGGCGCATCGTCGAATCGGGCCCCCACGATGACCTGATCAGCCGCAATGGGTCCTACGCCAATCTCTGGAGGGTGCAAGCGGGCCTGCGCCAAAACGAGGACCTACGCCTTTGACCCCGTACTGGACGGTGTTTAGGGTCACAGCAGGAAGTGACCGTTGTTCTTGGCGGCATGGAACTGGGCTTCCCAGTGGTGCAATAGCTTTTAGGGAATGAACAGCACTCCGGCAAAGCGCCGCCGAAAGCGTGCGAAGCGTGGCCCCGTGCTGGTTGCCATTGCCGTGGGCTTGGGGAGCGGGCTACTCCTGGCCGCACCGCTCTCCAATCTGCTCAACGGGAAGGGCCTGGGTAACCAAGCCATCACCAACCCATTCACCGCCTGGACTGGGATTGGCAACGAAGATATTTTGATTCTTGGCACGGATGTGGGCGGTGGCAATACCGATGTCATTGCAGCCCTGCGCATTGACGGCAACACCACCAAAGTCACCCAGGTGCCCCGCGATTCCTATATCGAAGCCCAGGGCTACGGCCCCCACAAAATCAATGCCCTCTACAGCTTGGGCGGGCTCGATCTACTCAAGCAAGAACTGTCTCGCAAGCTGGGGCGACCAATCAGCCACCACGTGATGGTGAACCTTTCAGCCATTCGCAGGATGGCCGATGCCATTGGCGGCATTGAGGTGAACGTGCCCAAGCGGATGTACTACGTGGACAACAGCCAGGGGCTCTACATCGACCTGCAACCTGGGCTTCAAAACCTCAAAGGCCGCCAACTTGAGGGATTCCTGCGCTTCCGCCACGATGAAATGGGCGACATCGGCCGGATCGAGCGCCAACAACTCGCCCTCCAGGCCCTCTTCCACAAACTCACCAGGCCAGAGCAACTGGTGCGCCTACCGATGCTATTGAGTGCGGCCGGCAAAGATCTCAAAACCGACCTGGGCCCCATGGAACTGGGAGGTTTGATCACGGCCATGGGCACCACCCACCTCGAGACCAAACGGCTCGGGGGTCGCCCCTTTTACCGCGATGGCCTGAGCTACTGGGATGCGGAATGGCCGCCCGCCAACCCATCGGCATCGGATGGCTCCTCCACCGAGAACGACCGCTACCGCAACCTCTACTAGGGCGGATCATTTGGTGGTTGCCCATCGGCATTGTCCCGGGCCGAGAGGGTGATGAGGGCCAACAGCAAGGCGGCCCCAGCCAAGATCGGCGTGGAGGCGGCAACGGTGACCCCCAGGGCAGCGGTGAACCAGATCGAGGCCGCACTGGTTAGTCCGCGCACCTCGGGAAGGGCATGCTTGGGCTGCCACCTGGGCACCAGAATTTCCCCCGCCCCCAGAAAACCAATGCCAGTGGCCACCCCTTGGATCGCGCGGCTGCGGGCATCGAGGCTAGGGCCAGCGGCCAACACCATCAAGCAGGCACTGAGGCCCACCAACACGTGCACCCTCAGCCGGTTCGGGTGCATCCTGGCCCCGTGGTGAGCCCGGTTCATGCCGACGGCAAGCCCGCACAACACCGCCAGGCCCATGCGAGCAACCGCCTCCAAATCAGGGGCTAGGGCCAAGGGATCTGCCTCACAACCGCCATCCTTGTCCAGGCGCAGGCATAACGCCATAGTTGCCATGCGCCAAGCAGACAGCCCACCTTGAACGCCCTGCTGCTGCGCAACAGTCTCAAGATGGCCACGGCCATCTTCCTAACAACCGCCCTGGCTGAGCATTTTGCTCATATTCAATTTGTTTATTACTCGCTGACGGGGACCCTATTCGCTGTCGATGACAACGACGACCAAACCTGGAAAGCCGGATCGAGCCGGATCCTAGGCACGGTGGTAGGTGGGCTCATCACCTTCTGGGTGCACACGATTGCTTCAGGCTGGGGAGGGGTGTTGCTATCGCTGCTGTTCATGATTCCAGTCCTGCGAGTACTCGGCTGGAGCAGCGGCCTGGGGACAGCGGCCACCATTTGCCTGATGTTCCTCATGATCCCGAGCTATACCGAGCTCAACTGGGATTACGTCTTCAGTCGCACCCTGGATACGGCCCTTGGTTGTGCCGTAGGGATCGGCACGAATGTGCTCTTTTGGCCAAAAAAACACCACATAGAGCTCCAGAACCTTGAAGCCAGCCTGCAGGCAAGGCTCCTCAACCAGATCCAGGGCTATCGCGCCTGGATGACGGACCAGAAACCCCGACCCGATCCCCTCTCCCCTGTCCAATTCGGCGAAGGCCTGCAACGCATGCAACAGCTGGTCACCCTGGAACAAACCGGCCCAGCCACCCACCAATTGAACCGCCGGCGCTGGCCCCAGCGGCTCATGCTTTGGCAGCAGGTGGGGCTCCATTGGGTGCAATGGGAACGCCTCGTGGCGGCCTCTGACCTACCCACGCCGATGGACGTTAACCATCCCTTGCGCCGGGGCCTTGAGGGGATGGCCAACCTGCTAGTGGGCCAAAGGGCCGGGGCTCTAGCCACCAGTCGCGACTGGAACGCCCTGGCCCAACCCAGCGGCAGGCCCTTGCTGCTGCTGTTGGCCTTGGCAGAAGAGCTCAAGCCCCTCCAAGCCAATCTGCGCAGTCTGGGCCAGGGGGGCCGCAGCACACCATGCCCTTAAGGACGAAGGGGGCCAAGATCTCCAGGGGGCCCTTAATGAGCCACTCCGAGCTCAGGCTGGCCTTGACCACCGGCCTGGTCAATGCCTTTGGCAGCATCAGTGGCCTGGCCGACAGCTACTACTCCGCCATGACCGTACCGGCTGTACTGGCCGGTAATTACGGAGGCTCCATTGAACTGGGCCGGCAACGGATCCTGGGGAGCATCCTGGGTTCCGTGCTGCTCGTGGTTAGCCTTTACGGGCTCAAGGGAATCCCCATACCGGTGGCCATGGCCATCAGCATGGGATGCCTGCGCCTGATCGGTGGGCTGTTGGGGCTAAAGGTTGGCTACAAGGCCGGCGGCTTGCTGTTGGTCATGGGCTGGCTTCTGCATAGCGGCCAACTGACCAGCTGGATTCCCCTGCGCCTGGCTTGGACCATCTTCGGGATCCTGGTTGCCCTACTGAGCCTGCAATGGTTTTGGCCCAGTCGCGCCTTCGACCAAAGCCTGGGGGCCTTGGCGGCGTTAAGCCTTCAGGTCCAAGCCAACTTGAAGGACTTGGCCAGCCGCATCGATCCAAGCGAACCCAGGGCAGCCCAACGGCCCCAAGAAACCAACCAGCCAGCCCCATTGCGCAGGGGCCAGATGGCCGTCAGGCGCATCGTTCCAGATTTGCTCGCCGAGCTAGGCAGCAATCCCAAACGCCATCCCGCCTACCGCCTGGTCAACGTGATGGATAACGCCCATTCCCGCTTGATTGGGACTGTGATCGGTCTCGAGCGCCGCCCCCCAGCCTTCAGTGGAGATCGCGACCTCCTGAGGCAACTCCACCAGGCCGAGCACGACCTTCTCAGGCAGCTGGCGGACAGATTGGGCCAGTGGGCGGAAATTTTTGCCAAGGGCGGCTTGCGCTTACCAGCTCCTCCCCTGGCCCCCATGGCTTGGCCCCAGAGCTGGATGGGCATTGAAAACCTGTTCAGCGATCCCCGCTGCAATCAAGCCTCGCCCGAGCAACTGGAGCGGGTCGCCAGCCGCCTGGTGCTCTGCCGCCAAGCCCAACGGGCCATCGAGGAAGCGGAACAAAACTGGGCCGGCCTACTGAATGGCTAACCCACCAAGCCCCAGGCTGATGCCATCAAGCAAACTGGAGCGAGCTGCACCTGCAGGATCCATGCGGGCGATCAGCCGGCTCCTCATCGCCATCGGATTAGCGCCAATCGGCCTCGCGCCAAGCTGGCTTGGTCCCTTAGCTGGTGCACCAAGCCTGGCCCAGGCCCTCGCTCCGGTGATCGGTCCCAATCCGGAGGGCAAGGCGATTGATCCAGGCACGGCCATGCTGCAGCGCAGCTGGAACCAGCTGGATGCCCAGCTCAAGGCCCTCGATGCCCTGATCCCCCCCGATCGGGAAGCCGCCCCAAAGGTCCAGAACGCAACACCCCGCCTGCCGACTTCCCTGCTGACGCCCAACGCAGCCCCCCGGGGTGCACTCTCCCCCAGCCAGGCCAATCCAGCTCCGCCCTTAAGCCTGCCCACCCCGATCCAGCTCAAGGGTGGCGGCCTGGTGCAAGGTCTCAGCCTGGAGCAATCCCTCGCCCTCGCCTTTGCCAACAGTGCCAGCCTGCAGGCCCAGCGGGAGGAGGTGGCTGTCAGCCTCGCCCTTCTCCAGGCCCAGCTCGGCACCTACTGGCCCCGAATCAGCGCCTTCGCTTCGGGCACCTACGGCCAGGAGGGCGCCACAACCACCGCAAACCAGGCCAATAACAATCTCGGCTTTGGTCCGCTGTTCAACCCAGCGCCCAATGGCATTGTCGGATCAGGGCCCGGGCCGGGGGGAGGAATCAACAACATTGCAGGCCCTTTCTATGTGCCATCCGGTGGCAGCGTTGGACTTCTAACAGGCACAAGCAGTTTTAGTGCTGGTCTTTCCATGGACTACGCCTTGGTGGATTTTGCCCGCACCCCCAGGATCAAATCGGCCCGGGCCCAATTGGCCAATGCCCGCAGCACCTATGCCAATGAGGTTCGCAAGCTCCAACTGCAGGTGAGCGAGGCCTACTACCAACTGCAAAAGGCTGACCAGTTGGTGAGAATTCAGGATGCCAATGTGCGCAGCGATCTGGTGATCCTGCAGGACACCTTGGATCTCAAGCAGGCTGGCCTGGTGCCCAGGCTAGATGTGCTGCGCCGGCGATCGATCGAAGCCAGCAACCAAGAAAACCTGATCCAAGCCTTGGCCGATCGGGCCGTGGCCCGCAGGCGCCTAGCCGTGGTGCTCAACCTGCCCCCAACCATCAACCCCAGCGCCAGCGATCCGATTGCCCTGCAAGCCCGCTGGCCCCTGAACCTGGAGCAGAGCCTGCTTGCCGCCTACCAAGACAACCCCGAACTCCAAGCGATCCTGGCCACCAGGGATGCCCTGGCCCAGCAAAAGCAAGCCACCGCCGCAGGGCTCCTACCGAAGTTGTCGCTGTTTGCCTCCGCTGGCAGCGGCACCTCAACGGCCCTCCAGTCCAATTACACGATCGGCGGCGGCGGTTGTTGCGGAAGCACGGCACTTCCCGATAGCACCACCAACGGCTGGGATTGGTCGATCGGCCTCACCATCAACTGGCTGTTGTTTGATGCTGGCACAACCTCTGGTGAAGCCCGGGCCCTGGCCAAACGGGAAGCCGCCACTATTCAGCGATACGCCGCCCAACGCAACGACATCCGCTTGAGACTGGAAGAGGCCTTCTTCAACCATGAAGCCAGCCTGGCCAAATTGGCGTCGGCCCGCCGCGCCGTTTCAGCATCCCTGGAGGCGTTCCGCGATGTGAAACTCCGCTATCTGAGCGGCCTCTCCAACGAACTGCAGCTCTCCAACACCAAGGACCAGCTGATCAACAGCTTGGTCAACAGACTCACGGCAACGGTGAATGTCAACATCACCTACGCCCAATTGTTGCGCGAACTCCTGCCCGTCTCCCAGGATCCCAACAGGGCCATCACTCCCACCCTGCAGCTTGGTTCCAGTTCTGCAACCAACTAGGGAACCGCTTTCCAGGCTGCTTCAAACCTCTGGATTGTGATCAACAGCTGTTGGCAGGTCACCGCCCGTCGGCCACCCGAGGCCGTCATCAAGATCCTGTTGGCCTCGGGATCGTCAAAGACCGCAGCTTCTGCCTGCTCCAATGCAAAGGCGGCCGCTTGGACAGCCTCTCTGTAGGGCTGGTCTGCCGCATTGACATTCCCCTTGGCGTTCTCAGGCCAATGGCTACTCCAATGGTCGAGGCAATTGGCGGTTGCTTCTAAAGCCCCGATCTCCGCTGTCAACAGATCCTGGAGACTTGGGCTGTCCATGGGCACCATCGGCAATCGCAACAGGGTGCGGTAATGGGCAATGAGTTCACTCAGCAATTGCTCCTGTAAATCCCAAAGGCGTCCGAGGCGAACCCCCAGGGCATCGGATTCCAATTCGGTCCGAGCGTCGACACGGTTGCTTTGCAGAACCAGGATTTGGGCAAGCAACTGATCGC
>CAIYSK010000128.1 GCA_903928835.1 uncultured cyanobacterium | reverse complement strand
GCCGGTCTTCGGTGATGCCCAAGGGCACCTGCACAAAGGGGGCCGGAATCACCTTGGTGGGCAGCAGGGCTGCGGGGTCGGCGCCGGTGGGATCACCGCCCAACTCTTTGATGCGGGAGCGGATGGCCCCATCCCAATCATCCGGACGCTGGGGATCGGTGTTGAGGTTCAGGTAGGGGCCGGCCGGCGCCCCATCGGGGGCCGCCAAATCCAGTACATCAATGGGCGGAAGCAGGGCATGCAGCCCCCGAGCCAACACCGATTTACCGGTGCCGCGGCCGCCAGCGATCACCACCCCACCCAAGCCAGGATCCACCGCGGCCAAGAGGAGCGCCAACTTGAGGGTGCCGTGGCCAGTAATGGCCGCCAGCGGAAACGAGCGTGCTGCCACTCCGCTTGCAACCATGGAAGAGCCCAATCCCTGAACTGT
This sequence comes from uncultured cyanobacterium, assembly GCA_903928835.1. Classification (GTDB taxonomy): domain Bacteria; phylum Cyanobacteriota; class Cyanobacteriia; order PCC-6307; family Cyanobiaceae; genus Cyanobium_A. The sequence continues at coordinate 5,862 of CAIYSK010000128.1, read as the reverse complement.
GGACGCCAGTCTCGCTGATCAGCTCGGGGCGATGCCGCCTGGGGCAGGCAGCATCGCGATTGCCCTCGGCGCCAACCTGGGCGACCCAGCAGCCACCTTGATCGCGGTGCGGCCCCTGCTCACGGAGGCCTTGGCTGACTGGTTCTCAGGCCCCAGCCCCCCCACCCAGCCGGCGCCAACGCTGCACTGGTCGCCGTTGTTTCGCACCGAACCGGTGGGCGGGCCTGCCGGCCAGCCGGCCTACCTCAATGGAGCCGTTGTGATGGAAACTTCGGCTTGCCCTGGCAACTCCCAACCCCAGTCCCTTGCCCCGGCCCTGGCCCTGCTGGAAGCCCTCCAAGCTCTGGAGGCCCAGTTTGGCCGCCAGCGGCTCGAGCCTTGGGGGCCCCGCAGCCTTGATCTCGACCTGCTCTGGTGCGGGGATCTCTGCAGCAACTCAGGCGTGCTGGACCTTCCCCACCCGCGCCTTTTGGAGCGCAGTTTCGTGCTGGCCCCCCTGGCAGCCATTGATCCAAACCTGGTGCCGCCGGGCAAGGCCAACGGGATCCCCCTCCAAAGCTGCGCTGCACTGCTGAGCCAATTACTCCCCCAGCTGCAGGAAGCCCCACCCGAACGCATGCTCCCGCAGCAGGGCTGGCCGGAATAGGCCATGCTGGCGGCCAACACCAACCGCCCCCCTCCATGGCGCCCCTGCCCGCCCCCGAGCCCGCGCGCCTCATCGAAACCACCGCAGCTCTTGATGCCCGCAAGCTGCGCTTCGAGATCAACCGGGTCAAGCTGCCGATGGGGGTGGAAGGCAGCTTTGGGCTGATCAAGCACCCCGGAGCCTCCCTGGCGGTTCCTGTGCTCGCCGATGGCCGGGTGGTGATCTTGCGCCAATACCGCTTTGCGGTGGCCACCAGGCTGCTGGAATTCCCCGCCGGCACCCTGGATCCCGGCGAAACGCCCCTGAGCACCATGGAACGGGAGCTGCAGGAAGAGGCGGGCTATAGCGCTACCCGATGGGATCCCCTGGGGGCCATGCTCCCCTGCCCGGGCTATTCCGATGAGGTGATCCACATGTTTTTGGCCCGCGACCTCACCAAGCTCAGCGAGCAGCCGGCGGGCGATGACGACGAAGACCTGGAGGTGCTGTTGATGGAACCAGGCGAGCTGGATCAGGCCCTGGCCAGCGGCGATGAATACCTCGATGGCAAGAGCGTCACCGCCTGGCTGCGGGCCAAGCAACACCTCGGTCTCTAAAGCGCAACGCCCCCACCGCCATGGCTCCTCCCCGCTGGCTGATCTGGCACCGCCGCGACCTGCGCCTCGCCGACAACCTGGCCCTTGCAGCGGCAGCGGCAAACAGCGCCGCCGTGACTGGCGTGTTCGTGTGGGATCCGGCGATCCTGGAACCCGCCCCTGGCCTGCCCAAGGTGGCTCCAGCGCGGCTGTGGTTTTGGAGCGAAAGCCTCAAGGAATTGGAGCGCAGCTGGGAACAAGCCGGTAGCCGGCTGGTGATCCTGCGGGGCAAGCCCAGCGACCTGCTCCCCCAGCTGGCGGCGGCCATCGGCGCCGAGGTGGTGGCCTGGAACCGCGACATCGAGCCCTACGCCCGGGACAGGGATCGGGCCGTGGCGGCAGCCCTGCAGGCCCAGGGCACCAAGGTGTTGGTGGATTGGGACCAGCTGCTGATCCCACCGGACCAGCTCAAAACCGGCAACGGCGATCCGTACCGGGTGTATGGCCCCTTCTGGCGCAATTGGCGCGGCCAGGTGGAGCAGCGCTGGACCGCCGGAGCCCTCAGCTCGATCCCGGCGCCCGTGGATCTGCTGGATCTCGATGGAACCACCCTGGGATCACGGGCCTTGGCTGGCCTGCTCCAGCAGCACCAGGCGAGCGCCAGCCTGGACCATGGTTTTGCGGGCACGGCCCTGTGCCCCTGCCGGCCTGGGGAAGGCGCCGCCCAGGAACAACTGCAACTCTTCTGCGAAGGCAAGGGCCAAGAAGGAGCCCTCCTGGCCTATGGCGAGGGGCGCAACATCCCAAGCGAAGCCGGCACCTCTGGCCTGAGCGCCGCCCTGGCCTTCGGGACCCTCAGCCCGCGCCAGGCCTGGGGAGCTGCCCAGGCCGCCAAGGAACTGGCCCGCAGCGACGAGGCCCGCCAATCCATCACCGTGTGGGAACAGGAACTCGCCTGGCGCGAGTTCTACCAACAGGCCCTGTTCCATTTCCCCGAGCTGGCCGAGGGCCCCTACCGGAGCCAATGGCGCCACTTTCCCTGGGAAAATGACCAAGGGCGCCTAGCCGCCTGGCGCGATGGCCTCACCGGTATGCCGATCATCGATGCCGCCATGCGCCAACTCACGGCCAGCGGCTGGATGCATAACCGCTGCCGCATGATCGTGGCCTCCTACCTGGTGAAAGACCTGATCTGCGATTGGCAGCTCGGTGAGGCCGCCTTCATGGAACACCTGGTAGATGGTGATTTGGCCGCCAACAACGGCGGCTGGCAATGGAGCGCCAGCAGTGGCATGGATCCCAAGCCCCTGCGCATCTTCAACCCGGCCACCCAGGCCGCCAAATTCGACCCCGACGCCACCTACATCCGCACCTGGCTTCCCGAGCTGGCCCACGTGAGCACCAAGGAGCTGATCTCCGGCGAGATCGCCCCCCTGGAGCGGCGGGGCTACCCCGAATTGATCGTGGACCACAAGCACCAGCAGGCCCACTTCAAGGCGCTTTACGCCACCATCAAGGGCTGATCAAGCGCTATTTGTTCAGCCCTATCTGATTAAGCCAGCACCTGGTCAGCTGCGATGGAAGCGGCTTGGGGCACCAGGGTCTTGAGCACCGCAATCACCTGCTGCTGCTGTTCAGCCGAGAGCTCGGGGAAGATCGGCAGGCTGAGCACCTCGGAACAGAGGCGCTCGGTGATCGGTAGGGAACCCGGCCCGTAGCCCAAGTCGGCGTAGGCCGGCTGGCGGTGAATGGGAATCGGGTAGTAAATGATCGTGCTGACGCCGGCGTTCTGGAGCTGCTGCTTGAGCCAATCCCGGCAGCAGGCTTCTGGCAGGCCGAAATCGGCGCTATCGGACGAGGGCACACAGGCAGCCGCCTGGTTAGGGCCATTACAGGCCGAAGCGCAAGCTTTCACCCCCGATGGGGGGCCGGGCACACGCACCACAAATTGGTTCCAGCTATGGCCAGTGGGGCCCTCTTCCGGGAGGTGCACGCCCCCAATCTCAGCCAATTGCTGGCGATACAGGGCCGAGATGGCCCTGCGGCGATCCACCCAGCGGCCCAGATGGGGCAGCTTCACGGTGAGCACCGCCGCTTGAATCGCATCGAGGCGGCTGTTGTAGCCAAGGGCGGTGTGCAGGTAGCGGCGCGGCATGCCATGCACCGCCAGCTCCCTGATGGATTGGGCTAGGGCAGCATCGCGGCAGGTGATGGCTCCGCCATCGCCGGCGCCGCCGAGGTTTTTGGTGGGGAAGAAGCTGAAGCAGCCCACATCGCCCCAGCTACCCACGGGCTGCCCCGCCCAGCTGGCTCCTGAGGCCTGGGCGCAGTCTTCCACCACCTTGAGGCCATGGCGATCGGCGATGGCACAGACCCGCTCCATGTTGACGGGGCGGCCGAACAAATGCACCGGAATTAGGGCTTTGGTGGCTGGGGTGATCGCCGCAGCTACCTGATCGAGATCGATCAGGTAGCTGCCCTCCTCCACATCCACAAAAACCGGCGTCGCACCCACGGCGCTGATCGCCTCGGCCGTGGCAAAAAAGCTGAACGAGGCCGTAATCACCTCATCTCCCGGACCAATCCCCAAGGCCCGCAACGCCAGGATCAGGGCATCGGTGCCGCTATTGCAGCCAATCGCAAACGGCACGCGGCAGGAGGCTGCAAAATCCCGCTCAAACTGGGCAATCGTGGCGCCACCGATGTATTGGCCACTGCGCAGCACCTGCAAAACAGCCTGATCAAGAGCCTCTCCCAGCTCATGGATCTGCTCGCTGAGACTGAAGGGGGGCACCTGCATGGCCAAGAACTTAAGCCGGTGGCGATGCCCGCCATCGCTGGGGGATGCCAGTTGCTGGTGCATCCCTCGGCCCTGGTGGAGTGCAACCAAGGAGCCTGATCGGCAAGGATTCGGTGGCCGTTGCATGCCAAACCGTGCTCGCAGGAGTTTCCCGCTTCCGTCCAGCGCTGCTTGGGGGCACCGCAATCGCCATCATCTCGATGGGTCTGGCACTCACGGGCTGCATGCCCGTCCAGCTGCGCCCCAGCTGGGGGATCTATCCCCTAGAGCGCCACCAACGCCACGACGGCCTGGCCGTGGTGAGTCAGCCGGATGGCTATGGCCTGCACATCTGGATCGAAACCGACACCAGCACCCCAGGGGTCTGCCAGCCCCGCTGGATTGTGGATGCGGCCAGGCTGTTCAACGGCAATGGCACCGCCCCCTTCAGCTCCGGACTCGCGGCACGCCAGGAATTTTTCGCCGCCGTTGCCCGGGCCGATGTGCGCCGGGCCCTGCGCCAACAGAGCCAAGCCCTCTGCCTGGAGCGCACACCCCGCCGCAGCTTCCGCTGGCTGGAGCCCCCGCGCAGCCCCCAGGAGGTCAAGACCGAAAGCTTCCCGCTCCTCGAAGAATCGGATCTGCTCAGCGATCCAGCGGCCGTGCAAGAGCAGGAAGATCAGCTCCTGAAACCCTCCCCAAACCCTGTAGCTCCAGAGCAGCGCTGAGCCAACCAGCCCAGGGGCCCCCAGGGTGCGAGAGAATCACTCCATCGCAACGTTTCGCTCAAGGCGGACCCATTCCCATGCTCCTGGATCTGCGCGGCAAGAAGGCCCTGGTTACGGGGATCGCCAACAACCGCTCGATCGCCTGGGGCATTGCCCAGCAACTCGCTGCCGCCGGCTGCGAGTTGGGCATCACCTACCTGCCCGACGACAAAGGGCGCTTTGAAGGCAAGGTGCGCGACCTCACCGCTCCGCTCAACCCCACCCTGTTTGAACCCCTGAACGTGCAGGAGCCCGCCCAGATCGAGGCGGTGTTTGAGCAGGTCAAACAGCAGTGGGGCTCCATCGATGTACTGGTGCACTGCCTGGCCTTTGCAGGCAAAGAGGAACTGATTGGCGACTACTCGGCCATTAGCCCCGAGGGCTTTGCCCGGGCCCTGGAGGTGAGTGCCTATTCCCTGGCTCCCCTGTGCCGTTACGCCAAGCCCCTGTTCAGCCAAGGGGCCAGCGTGATCACCCTGAGCTACCTGGGGGCTGAGCGGGCCATCCCCAACTACAACGTGATGGGCGTGGCCAAGGCGGCCCTGGAGGCCTCCGTGCGTTACCTGGCCGCCGAACTCGGCCCCGAGCAGCAGGTGCGGGTCAATGCGATCAGCGCCGGCCCGATCCGCACCCTGGCCAGCTCGGCCATCGGCGGCATCCTCGACATGATCCACAACGTGGAGGAGAAAGCTCCCCTGCGCCGCACCGTGACCCAGGACGAAGTCGGCTCCACCGCGGCCTTCCTGGCCAGCCCCCTGAGCTCGGGCATCACCGGCCAGGTGCTGTACGTGGACGCCGGCTACTGCATCACCGGGATGTGAACGCGCAACCAGTGGGCGCTCTCCCCGTGAACCCCGCAAGGCGCTTACCCGCGGAATGGGAAGCCCAGGGGGCCGTACTGATGGCCTGGCCGCGGGCCCATGGCGATTGGGCGCCCTACCTGGATGCGGTACGCGCCTGCTACTTGGGCCTCTGCGCGGCGGTTGCCCGCCACGCCCCGGTGCTGTTGCTCACCGACAACCCCGCTGAAACCGGCGCCGCCCTGGCCCCCCTGCAGCTCCAGCTCGCAGCCGAAGGGCTCACCCATCGGCTGCG
>CAIYSK010000127.1 GCA_903928835.1 uncultured cyanobacterium | reverse complement strand
GGGAGCTTTGTGAATACGGCTCGGGATCACCAGGGTTTGGTATTGGAGGTATTCTCCCAAAATCCTTCTGGCATTCCATCCTGGATGTTAGATTTATCGAGAATTTATTATTTTGCCTTTGTAAGTCTTACCACTGTTGGCTATGGCGACATCGTGCCAACGACCCCGACGGCCCAAATGGCTAGTGTGGCGCTTAGCATATCTGGCCCCCTGTATTTGGCCTTGGTAATGGGTCTTCTCATCAGTCGTTATACGATCCAAAGTGAAGATCAACAGGGTCAGAATCCCAGGGATGATGACTAGATCCTCATCCAGGAATCACGGCTGGCGATTCCGTGGGTTCTGGGGATTGGGAGGCTTCCGCTGGTGGCGATTCGATTGGATCTAGGCCCACGTCCACAGCCAGGTGTTGGTTGGGATGGCCGGTGATCAGCATCGATGCCCGCTCCCGGGTAGCAATGGCCCAGAGCCATTTTGAGAGCAGGCTGATGCGGTTCTCGGTCGCTGGCATGAACGCCAAGTGGGCCAGACCCCACAGCAGCCAGCCCAAGGCACCCGAGACCCGCAGGCCCCGAATGTCGGCGACGGCATGCAACGGACCAAGCACGGCCATGCTGCCGAAATCGAACCAGCTAAAGCTTTTGTGGGGTTCCCCTTGGAGGTTGGCGACGATGTCGGCGGCCACCCAGCCGCCCATTTGCACCGCTGGCCCGGCCATGCCAGGGATGGGTTTGCCATTGGCGGTGTGGCTGTAGGAGCAAAGGTCGCCAATGACACGAATCTCGGGATGGCCCGGGATAGAAAAATCCGGTTCCACGACCACCCGTCCGCCCTTGTCCACCGGGCAGCCTGTGGCATCGCCAAGCACTTTGCCCAGGTGGGAGGCCCTCACGCCCGCTGTCCAGCAGATCGTTGCGGCCTCCAAGGTGTGGCTGCCATCAGCCGTGGTCACCACCAACTGGCCTTCGGCGATTTGCTGCACCCGGCCTCCGAGCAGGAGCTGAACGCCGGCTTTTTGGAAATAGCTCTGGGCCGCCTTGGAGATGGCCGGATCCATGGCGCGCAGCACCCGATCGCCCGGATCCACCAGGGTGACCTTGCATTGCGTGGAATCCAACTGTTTGAAATCCCGCTCCAGGCTGTGCCGCATTAATTCATTGAGGGATCCCGCCAATTCGCATCCCGTGGGCCCGCCACCAACGACCACCACCGATTGAAGGAAGAGGCGCTTGGCGGGATCGGGAGTTTGTTCGGCTTCCTCGAGGGCGGAAAGGACCCGGCGCCTGATTTCATCAGCGTGTTCCAGGATTTTCATCGGCGGTGCCAGGCCCCGCCAGTCCTCATGGCCGAAATAGCTGCTCCCCGATCCCGCGGCCAGGATCAGGTGGTCGTAGCGGTAGCGACGCTCGTTGAACACGACCTCCTTGGCCGTGGCATCGATCTCTTGCACTTCGCCCAGGAGCACTTGCACATTCGGTGCCTGGCCCACCATTTGCCGCAAGGGAGACGCCACATCTCCTTCCGAGACCAGTCCAGAGGCCACTTGGTACAGCAAGGGCTGGAACAGGTTGAAGTTGCGCTTGTCGATCAGGGTGACGCGCACCGGTTTGCCGATCAGGGCATGGCAGGCCTTTAAGCCAGCAAAACCACCGCCCACAATCACCACATGGGGGAGGGCCTTCAGGGCTGCCTCCGGTGGATCGAGCTCCAGGAAGAAGCGTTCGCGGGCCATGGCTTAGAAGGCAGTGGGCCCAGGTTATGCAGCTTTGGATGGGTTGGCTTTGGGCGACGGCTCTGTACTGGCAAACCGTGACCCTGCTATGAGTGGAGGTCTCCATTCCTGGCTCACCCCATGTCTGTTGCGTCGATTCAGGCCTTTGTTTCCAAAATTGCTGGCGACGAAGCCCTGCGTAGCAAGGTGCATGCGGCGGCCGGGGTGGATGACATCGTCAGCATCGCTGAGGCCCACGGCCACGTCTTGGATAAGACCGTGTTGCTGAAGGAGCATGCCAAGGCCCTGGCTACCGCCAAGGACCATGAGCTCGAAGCCATCAACAGCTGGGGTGATGCCCTGATGCACGCCTTTGGTGCTACCGATAAGGATTGAAGCCCTTTATTAGGGGGCTTCAACCCCCGTTAGGCCCCTAAGTACGAGGCGCGCAGCTTGTCGTTGTTTCGTAGGTCTTGGGCACTGCCTTCCAGGCTGATGCGGCCGGCCTCCAGCACATAGGCACGGTTGGCGATGGCCAGGGCCGCGTTGGCGTTTTGCTCGACCAGCAGGATGGTGAGGCCGTCTTGGTTGAGCTGGTGCAGGGTGGTCATCACTTCTGCCACCAACTTTGGGGCTAAACCAAGGCTGGGTTCATCCAGCATCAGCAGGGTGGGCCGGGCCATCAAGGAGCGGGCAATGGCCAGCATTTGCTGCTCCCCTCCAGAGAGGGAGCCCGCCAGTTGGTTGCGTCGTTCCGCCAGCCGCGGGAAGAGGCCGTAGCAACGGTCGATATCAGCCTTGATGCCGGCGCGATCCTTGCGCAGCCAAGCGCCCAGTTCCAGGTTGTCTTTGACGCTTTGGCGACCCAGCACCCGCCGCCCTTCGGGGCAATGGCTGAGGCCCAGCTTCACGGTGCGCTCGGTGCTGAGCCGACCCAGGTCGCCGCCATGCCAACGGACGGAACCTTGGGCGATGGGTAGGAGGCGGGAGGCGGCGCGCAGGGTTGTGCTCTTTCCGGCCCCGTTGGATCCCAAAAGGGCGACGAGTTCACCGCTATGCACCGAGATGTTGATCCCCTGGAGGGCGGTGATGCTGCCGTAGCGCACCACCAGATCCCGGAGCTCGAGGAGGGGAGCAGCTGGAGGGGACACGCTCATCCAGCTCCTCCGAGGTAGGCCTCGATCACGGCGGGATCCTTGGCGATCTGCTCCGGTGGGCCCTCGGCAATGGTTTTGCCGAAGTTGAGCACCACCAGCCTGTCGCAGAGCTGCATCATCAGGGGGACGTGGTGCTCAATGATCAGGACCGTGAGCTGGAACTGCGCCTGGATTTGGCGGATGAGCTCGCAGAGTTGGTCTTTTTCGTGGGGATTCATCCCAGCCGCCGGTTCATCCAGGAGCAGCAGCGCAGGGCGGTTGGCTAGGGCCCGGGCCATTTCCAGCCGCCGGCGATCGCCATAGGAGAGGGCATGGGCTGGGCGATGGGCGGCATCGGCGATGCCAAAGAGCTCAAGCAGGGTGAGCGCTTCCTGGTGCAGCTTGGCTTGCTTTTGGTGGAAAGGCCGGGTTTGGAAGAGGGCCGCAAACCGTTGTTGGCGGGCATGGCGATGCAGGCCCACCATCACGTTGTCGAGGCAGCTGAGCGTGGGGAATAGGCGCAGGTTTTGAAAGGTGCGGGCGATGCCAAGACCGGC
>CAIYSK010000126.1 GCA_903928835.1 uncultured cyanobacterium | reverse complement strand
TCCACCATTAGACACAAGCGATCAAAGAAGATTCAGATGACTGCGCTTGTATTGATGCTGATCATCAAGAAGGCTCCCGTCCGCGAGATAGCCGGGCTCCGTCGTAATGGAATGCTGAGTCTCCCAGCTCAGATACTCACCGTCTTTCTTGGGGTAAAACCAGCAGGTGTCGTTATTGAGATCCGCCAAGGAGAGCTTATCTAGGCAGGTGATCTGCTCAATGCAGAACCTTTGAGCAGGATGGGCGAAAGTGTCTGCATCTTCTCTTTTTGTACCGCTTACCTGGTAGAAACCAAGTCAGAGGGATTCTGGATCAAAGTAGGGGATCAGTGTGTCGCAAATCCGAGGGGATGATGCCTTTGGCTCCGTTGTAAGCTTAACACCATTTATTTCACTAGGGACACTGCGAGCGGATGCAAACGGATCGTGCCCGCTGATTTCCGCCTTGCCCGATTCCACAAGATGCTCGAAGGATAGGGTGCTGCCCTCGGGTACTTGAAAAATCCTCAGATATTTATCACTTCTAACACCTAAATGGAGGGCCATTTTAGAGATTCCCAGGAGACTTACTCAATTGGCAATATGTCCTAAGGTGCAATTACAAAAAGAAGCGCGGTCTCGATAAAAGTTTTTGGGAAGGGTATACATTCCAAAGCCGCATGACCGACCCCATAAGGCCGGCCATGTGGAAGCGAGTCGCTGATCAGCCCAGGCCGATTTGACTGAGGATGCCCTGACCGGTGAGCAGCTCGGTACCCAGGCCGATCACGAAACCGAGCATGGCCAGACGGCCATTCCAAGTCTCGGCGAAGGCGACGAATCCGAACTTGGTTGGGGAGTCAGCCATGAGTGCAACGAAATGTTCCGCAACCTTAACGGATTGTTAAGCGCTTTCGGTGATCGCCGCTGCTCAATTCCGGAAGGCGCTGATCCAGGTGGTCGAGATCCATGCCCCGCTGGTGTCGTAGCGACGGATCAACCGCTCCAGCCTGTCGGGGCAGGGCGCCCAGCCGGCTTCCACCCTGAACGCTTCTCGGTGACTCACCTGCAGGGGCACCAGGCAATAGCCGCTGTCAGGTAGCAGCATCAGGCGTTCGGATTGCCCGCCGATGGTCTCTTCCACGGCGCCAATCCTGGTGTGAAAGGTGAGAGTCCCGTCGCCTTCGCGATGGACGTTTAAGTGAGAGGGGGCAAGATCCGGCTCGGGCCACTCGGCACTGATCGTGGCGGCCTGACCCGTCCAATGGCCCAGCAAGTGATCGGCTTCCAAGGGTGGCCGTTCGCTGGAGCCGCTGCCAGCTCGGAACTCCCGGATCAGCACCAGGCTCTCAAAAGCCCCCTCCGGGCTGTGGAGCTGCACCAACCGGTGGCGGCGATTACCCGCAACGAAGCCGAACTCGGCGCCGAAGACCGTGCCCGGAGCCAATTGCAGCGAACCCTTGCAGAAGGTGCCGGATTCGAAGAACACCACCTGCTTCCCTAAGGAGCGGTACTCCTGGCTGATCTCCCGGGTGGGGGCGCTGTCGAGCCCGTTCCCGAAGCGGCGCAGCTTGAAATGGACTAACTGCTGTTCTTCTCCCTGCTCCAGGCTGAGGATTGAGGGTGTGCTGTCCACGATCGTGCCGCTGGGATCGAGGGAGGCAAAGGAGCCATGCCACTCGCCGAGGTTCTGTAGGAAGTTCTCCCATTGACTTCCCATTGGGGTTGGCCATCTGCCGAGACGGAAAAAAGCCTAGGTAGGGTTCGAAGCGACCCGATCAGCGGGCCCCGTTGAAGCCCTCCCCAGGGATAGCCGCAGGGATCAGGGCTGAATTCAGTTGGGCTGCCGTCTCTTGCCAAAGCGGATCCACCACCGGAAGGAACGCAACGAATGGATGAGCCCCTTGATGCGCCGCTTCGGGCCTAAAGGGCCCTAGTCCTGGCCCAGGGCAATGGCAAAAAACAAATAGCCGAAATAGTGGTTAACCGCCTAGTATTCATGTATCCACCCCCTCCAGCGGCCACTTCTGAGCCCTGAAATCTCCAAGCCAAACTTGTTTCAAGTCTGGGTAACTGATGGGGCCTGGCTTATTTGGCATTTCTAAAACAGGTCAATGACCTGACCATTCTGTCTGCACCGCATCAAGCTGCGGTGCAGTCGGCTGCCGTTGTTTATTGCGAGGGAAACTTTGCTGGGCTCGACGGTAAAACCGCCCACGGTCTCGTGCGCTTCTGTGAAGCCTTCGAAATTAGGGCAATTATTGATAGCCAATCGGCTGGAATTGATGCAGGCCTGCTACTAGACGGCATCAGCAACGGCATTCCCATCGTGGCCGATCTAGGCCAAGCCCTTGCCTTACCAGGTTGCCGCGCCACCACCTTCATCTATGGCATGGCGCCCGCAGATGGCCTTTACGGCAAAGCCGATCGCCGGGCTCTGTTGCTGGCCATGGCAGCTGGCCTGAATTTGGTCAGCGGCATGCGCGAATTCCTTAATGACGACAGTGAATTTGCCCTGGCAGCAGCCCGTCATGACGTGTCAATCCGGGATGTGCGTCGTCCACCCGCTTTGAAGGATCTTCGCCTGTTCAATGGCTCGATCGCCCAGGCACGCTGCATTCGAATCGCCGTGCTTGGTACCGACGGCGCCATCGGCAAGCGCACCACGGCGACACTTCTGGTTCAGGCCCTCAACGCCAGCGGCATCCACGCCGTTTTGGTGAGCACGGGGCAAACCGGTCTGATTCAAGGGGGGCGCTATGGCATTCCCCTTGATGCCATCCCGTCGCAGTTTTGCTCAGGGGAGGTGGAGGCCGCTGTGGTCGAGGCCTACTGCACCGAACAACCCGCGGTGATCGTGATTGAGGGCCAAGGGGCCCTCAGCCATCCCGCCTACCTCTCTTCCAGCTTCATCCTGCGGGGAAGCCAGCCCCAGGCGGTGGTGTTGCAGCACGCGCCGGCGCGCCGGCAGCTCAGCGACTTTCCGTTTATGCCGATGCCCACTCCTGCAAGTGAAATTCGCCTGATCGAATCCTTCGCGCCAACGCGGGTCATCGGCCTAACCCTGAACCACGAGGGCATGAATGACGCCGAGGTGAGTGCTGCAATTGCCCTCTATGCAGCCGAGCTCGCTATCCCTGTCACCGATGCGGTGAGCCGTCCGGCCGCTGCCCTCGTGGCCATGGTGCTGCGGGCTTTCCCCGAGTTGTGCGTTTCAACTGACGGGCAGCTTTGAGCGCACCGCGGCTCGAGATTCATCTCGAGCATCTGCAGCACAACGCCACCACCATGGTCAACCGGCTTGCTCGCCAGGGAATCAAGGTGACCGGGGTCAGCAAGGCAACCCTGGGATTGCCGGAAATTGCTCGCACTTGGGTGGCAGCAGGGGTGCATTCCATCGGTGAATCGCGAATCGAATCCATCGAATCGCTGAGTCGCTGTGAGCTCGGCGTACCCCTGCTCCTGATTCGCTCACCAATGCTCAGCCAGGTGGATCGGGTGGTGGCCCATGCGGCGATCAGCTGCAACAGCGAGGCGGTGGTGCTTAGGGCCCTGGCGGCAGCAGCCCATTGCCAGGGGGTGCGCCACGGGGTAATGCTCATGGTGGAGCTAGGGGATCTGCGCGAGGGCATCCTCGCGGCAGACCTCGAGGCGATGGTGTTGCTGACCCTGGCCTTACCAAGCCTGCTCCTGGTAGGGATCGGCACCAACCTGGGCTGTCAGAACGGTGTAGCCCCAGACCGGTCGAATATGACCGAGCTATCGCATCTGGTCGAAGGCCTGGAAACGCGTTTTGGCATCAGGCTCGAGTGGTGCTCCGGAGGCAATTCGGCCAACCTTCCCTGGCTGGCTGGTGGCGGTGATCCCGGCCGCATCAACCACCTGCGGCTCGGCGAGGCGCTGCTGCTGGGCCGAGAGCCGCTCACGGGAACGGCGATACCAGGGCTTTATACCGATGCCATCACCCTGGTGGCAGAGGTGATCGAGTCCAAGCTCAAGCCGACCCTTGCATGGGGAACCCGCCACTGCACCAGTTTTGCTAAGGGGGCAGCCGCTCTCCAACAGCAACCAGACCAGCCCATGGCCATGCGAGCCCTACTTGCCCTGGGCGAACAGGATGTCGATCCAGCCGGTCTGAGTTCCCCTGGGATCAGTATCGAGGGCGCATCCAGCGACCACTTGGTGGTGAGCGGGGCGGAATCGGCGCTGGAGGTGGGCGATGAACAGCGCTTTCAGGTCAGCTACAGCAGCCTGCTGCGGGCGATGACCTCTCCATTTGTGAACCGTTGTTTTATCGAAGGACCTACCTAGGCTCTGCTTTCGATAGATGCAGCTCTGCAGAAGGGGACGCTTCAGCGGGGTAGTCCATCTTGGCCATTTGGGATCGCGTGAACATCCTTGTTCCACTTCGTTGGAGCACTGTTAGGGAAAATTGCCGATGACTGCCGCTGCTAACCCGTCAGGG
>CAIYSK010000125.1 GCA_903928835.1 uncultured cyanobacterium | reverse complement strand
GGGTAGAAGTCTTATGCAGTTCCCTTGAGGACTCGACTCTGGAATCTGGAGCATTCGATGCCGTTCTAGCCGCAAACTCCATGCACTGGATATCGCCTGAAATTGGTTTCCACAAAGTCTATTCTGCCTTGAAGCAAGGTGGCTTTCTGATTAATTTATGGAATAAGGAGTTGTTCCCATTGGCACCCATAAGGGATCGCCTTGTCCCCACTTCTACGGTGGAAGGATTTTGCGAATATACCCCCTCTTTATTGCGCTTGAAGCTGAGTTGCGAAGGAATCTTTTTGATGCGATCTGCGCCTGCATTCTTGACTCAGGTTCGACAATTCGACTGTCCTATCTCCCCGCATAGCACATAGGCGTAAAGACTACTGATTAGGATGTATTTGCTGGCTTAGTATTTCAAGCAACCTTTTGTCTAATTGCCAGGCACTGCCTCACCACGCTCACCTGCCCGATTCATCAGGGTCTGATTCCCCAAGGAGAGCACCTGACCCGGCGGCGTTCTGGGTGGGTTCCCAGGCGCGAGGCAGCAATGGGGTGATGTCCAGAGGTGGCATAAAACTACTTTGCTTACGGCAAAATCTTCTGCCCTAAAGGGGATTTGGGCAGAAAACCTCAGCTTGAACCTAATGGCTTCCATTTCAGTACTGGGATTTACGTCTGTCTTCTTCGTAAGCGTTGCGTAAGCGTTGAACGAGCACCCCTAAAAACTATTGCAGCAGAAGGGATCTAGGGCTACGTCGTGTAATCGGCGTTAATGCGGATGTATTGATCCGAGAGATCACACCCCCAGGCGCGGCCATGGCCCGGGCCTGCGCCCACCACCAGGTGAATCGCCACGGTGTCGTCCTGGAGATAGGCCCCGGCTTGCCGCCCCCGCAGATAGCTGGATGCGCCGGCGCGATCAAAGGCCAGGGGTTGGCCGCCTTGCATCAACTGGAAACCACCGAGCCAAAGGGCCAGGGCTTCTGGATCAAACGCCACCTCCGCCCGGCCCGCCGCCGCCACAATCCGACCCCAGTTGGGATCACAGCCATTGATGGCACATTTCACCAGGGACGAGCCGCAGATGGTGCGGGCGATGGTGATCGCTTCCGCATCGCCCGCTGCGCCCTCCACCTGCACCTCGATCAGGCAGGTGGCTCCCTCGCCATCGCGGGCGATCGCCTTGGCCAGATGTTGCGACACCGCCGTTAGGCCGAGCTCTAACGCCTCAAAGTGCTCGGGGCCTAGGGGCTCGCCGGCTGCAAAGGCCAGACAGCAGTCGTTGGTGCTGGTGTCGCCGTCCACCGTGATCGCATTGAAGGAGCGCTGCACCGCCCGCCGCACCATGGCCTGCCACAGATCAGCCGGCACCCCGGCATCACAGCTCAAGTAGCCGAGCATCGTGGCCATGTTCGGGTGGATCATTCCTGATCCCTTGGCCATGCCGCCAATCCGCACCCGGCGGCCGCCCAGCTCCGCTTCCAGAGCGATTTGTTTGTCGACCAGGTCGGTGGTAAGGATGGCGGTGGCAGCCGCCTGCCCCCCTTGGGCACTCAGGGATGCCACCAACGGATCCAACCCGGCAATCAGGGTGTCCATGGGGATGGGCACGCCAATGACGCCGGTGGAGCAAATCAGCACCTCCTCGGCCGCCAGCCCCAGTAAATCCGCCACAGCCTGGGTGGCCCGCAGGCTATCGATCAGGCCCCGATCGCCCGTACAGGCATTGGCCTGGCCCGAATTGGTGAGCACCGCCCGGGCCTGGCCGCCCCTCGATTGCAGCCGCTCGGCACAGAGATCCACGCAGGCGGCCCGCACCACCGAGGTGGTGAACGTGCCGGCGCACACCGCCCCTTCCGGAGCCACGATCAACGCCAAATCCGGCTTACCTGAAGCCTTAAGGCCTGCCGTGGTGCCAGCGGCGAGGAACCCCTTGGGGGCACTCACCCCACCGGAAATTGGAAGCCAGGGATGGGTCACAGGGCGCACATGCTGCGAACCTGAGCATCGGATAACGCCTGCCCCCCAGACCACACCCCATGGCTGAGTCGCCCCACTGCCAAGGGTCCCGCTGGAAAGGGTCCCAACGGCGCATTGGCCTGACCGGCGGCATTGCCACAGGCAAAAGCACGGTGGGGCAGCTGCTGGAAGAGCACCATGGTTTGGCGGTGCTGGATGCGGATCTGTTTGCCCGCCAGGCCCTGGCCCCAGGCACTGAAGCGGCCCGGGCCGTGCTGGAGCGTTATGGCACCCTCGATCGCCCCGCCCTGGGGGACATCATGTTTGGCGATCCAGCCGAACGCCACTGGCTCGAGCAGCTGGTGCATCCGCTGGTGCGCCATCGCTTTGACCAAGAGCTCACAACCCTGGCCCAAGAGCCGGTGGGGGCCGGCCGGCCAGCGGTGGTCCTGATGATTCCGCTGCTGTTTGAGGCAGGCCTTGAAGGCCTCTGCAGCGAGGTGTGGCTCGTCGACTGCGACGAAGATCAACAGCTGGCGCGGCTGATGGCCCGGAATGGGCTCAACCAAGTCGAGGCCCAAGGCCGCATCAACGCCCAGTGGCCCCTGGAGCGCAAACGGCTGCTGGCTGATCGAACGATCAGCAACCGGGGCAATCCTGAAGAGCTCGCCCGAGTTGTCGCAGGAGCCGTTGCGGCAGCCGTGACAGCCGCCGCACCCCAGTAAGCCCCTAGCCGTTGAGCTTCTGGATCAGGATTTGATTGGCCAATTTGGGGTCGGCCTTGCCACCGGTTTGCTTCATCAGCTGGCCCACGAAGAAGCCCTGCAGCTTGGTTTTGCCGCCCCGGAAGGCTTCCACCTCCTCGGGGTGGGCAGCAAGCAATGCATCCACGATGGCGGTGATCGCGGCTGGATCGCTGATCATGCCCAGGCCCTTGGCCTCCACGATCGCTGCGGGTGAACCGCCCTGCTCCAGCAGCTCAGGCAGGATCTCCTTGGCGATCTTGCCGCTGATCTTGCCGCCTTCAATCAGCTGCACCATCTCGGCGAGCTGGGTGGGCTTAAACGGCAAGTCTGCTATCGACAGCCTGTTGGCATTCACATAGGCGGCGATATCGCCTTGCACCCAGTTGGCAACTGCCTTGGCATCGGCGCCGGCGGCAATCGCGGCTTCGAAATACTCGGCCATGGCCCGCTCATCGGTGAGCACCCGGGCGTCGTAGATCGACAGGCCCAGCTCCTCGGCATAGCGGTGCCGCTTGGCGGCGGGCAACTCGGGCAGCTGGGCGCGCCAGCCCTCCCGCTGGGCCTCGCCCACCTCAATGGGGCCCAAATCGGGATCGGGGAAATAGCGGTAATCGCTGGCCCCCTCTTTGCTGCGCATGCTCTTGGTGAGCTGCTTGCCCTCATCCCAGAGGCGGGTTTCTTGAACAATCGGCTCGCCGGCCTCATAGGCCTTGATTTGGCGCTGGATTTCGTAGTCACACGCCTTCTGGATCGCCGAGAAGGAGTTCATGTTCTTGATCTCCACCTTGGTGCCGAAGGGGGCATCGGGGCCCCGGCGCACGGAGATGTTCACGTCGCAGCGCAGGGAACCCTCCTGCATGTTTCCGTCACTCACCCCCAGATACCGCATGATCCGGCGGATCTCTGAGGCGTACTCCGCCGCTTCGCGGCCGGTGCGCAAATCAGGCTTGGACACGATCTCGGCCAGGGCCACGCCGGCGCGGTTGTAATCCACCAACGAGTGGGTGGAGCCCGCCAGGCGATCGCTGCCGGCATGCACAAGCTTGCCGGCGTCCTCCTCCATAT
>CAIYSK010000124.1 GCA_903928835.1 uncultured cyanobacterium | reverse complement strand
GTGGAAACGATGAGCGGGAGCAAACCCTCAACCAACTCCTCACCGAGATGGATGGCTTTGAGGGCAACACCGGCATCATCATTGTGGCCGCCACAAACCGCCCCGATGTGCTCGACCAGGCGCTGCTAAGGCCGGGTCGTTTTGATCGCCAAGTGGTGGTGGATCGCCCGGATTACAGCGGTCGCTTGCAGATCCTTGAGGTCCATGCCCGGGGCAAGACCCTGGCAAAGGACGTGGATCTCGACAAGGTGGCGCGCCGCACTCCTGGCTATACCGGCGCTGATTTGGCCAATTTGCTCAATGAGGCTGCGATCCTTGCGGCCCGCAGGCAGCTCACCGAAGTTGCCATGGATGAGGTCAACGACGCCATCGAGCGCGTCATGGCTGGTCCTGAGAAAAAAGACCGGGTGATGAGCGAGAAGCGCAAGCGCCTGGTGGCCTATCACGAGGGCGGCCATGCCTTAGTCGGCGCCTTGATGCCTGACTACGACCCGGTTCAGAAGATCAGCATCATTCCTAGGGGCCAGGCGGGTGGGCTCACCTTCTTCACCCCCTCGGAAGAGCGGATGGAATCGGGCCTCTACTCCCGTTCCTACCTGCAAAACCAGATGGCCGTTGCCCTTGGTGGCCGGGTGGCAGAAGAGATTGTCTACGGAGAGGACGAGGTGACCACAGGCGCCTCCAACGATCTGCAGCAGGTGGCCCGGGTCGCCCGCCAAATGGTGACGCGTTTTGGCATGAGTGATCGCCTGGGTCCGGTGGCTTTGGGCCGCAGCCAGGGCGGCATGTTCCTAGGTCGCGATATGGCCGCCGAGCGTGACTTCTCCGAAGACACCGCCGCAGCCATTGACGAAGAGGTGTCGTTGTTGGTGGCGGAGGCCTACAAGCGGGCCACGGAGGTTCTCAAGACCAACCGCTCCGTGCTGGATGAGCTCGCCGACATGCTCGTTGAAAAGGAGACGGTGGATGCCGAAGACCTGCAGGAGCTTCTGATTCGCCGGGATGTCAGGGTCGCTGAGTACGTTTGAACCCCACAGATCAGAGAGCGATTTGATCGCTGCGTTGCACCGCCAGCCCCTGCTGGTGGTGCTTCGTTCTATCGAGCCCCTGGCGCTACTGCCCCAGATTGAGCGCTTGCAGGCCCTGGGGATTCACCACGTGGAATTGGCCTGGAGCCCCCATCCCCATTGGGTGCAGCAGTGCCAGTCCCTGCAGGAGCACTTTCCCCATATGGCCTTTGGGTCGGCCTCGATCTGTTCGCTTGCGGGCTTGGACGCGACTGAGGCCGCTGGGCTTCGTTACGCCGTTTCTCCAGTTTTGGATCGCAGCCTGGTGGAGCGGGCCAAGGCGTTGGGCCTCGCCCTTGTGCCCGGGGTGATGACCCCCAGCGAGGTGCACCAGGCCAGGGAGTGGGGCTGCCGGGTGGTGAAGCTTTTCCCGGCGATCACCCTGGGCATGCACTACTGGAGCCGACTGGCACCGCCTTTGGGTCCGTTGCCTTTTTGTATCGCCGCCGGCGGACTCGCTCCGGCTGATGGGATTCCCTGGTTGGAGGCAGGGGTGGATGCCGTGGCCCTGGGCGGTTCGTTGGCCCAAGGCGCTGCATGGGAGGCATTGGCGACCCTGGTCGAACGTTTGCGGTGCAGGGTTGTTCAGGCGCTTTAAGGCCGTTCCCGCCGCTGCGCTAACGACGCTTTTGATGGAGCCATTACCGCAGCCTCGACGTTGCTTGGTTGGCATGCTGCGTCTTTAGTGCTACTAGTGAGAAAGAGATTGTCTCTTCCCATGGCTCAGGTGACTATCCAGCTCAGTGACAAAGCGCTTGCTTTGGTCGCCCAGCTCCAAAAAGAAATCTTCAATCGCCGCCGTAAGAAGGTGTCGGTTGCTGGCGTTGTCGAAACCCTGGTTGAGAGTGGGGCGAAATCCCAATCCGACAAGCGGTTCGCAACCTCCTGGAAAAACCTGATCACCGACATTGAGAAGGCGGCCAAGGTTGCCGATGCCCATGGCGCCAAGCCAGCCAATCTCACCGATGCCGAGTGGGCGATGGTGTTGAGCCATCGCACCCGGGCTCCGAAAGCTCCTGCCCCGCGCGCGACTGCTGCCCGCAAGCCTGCGGCGAAAAAGGCCCCAATCCGTAAGCCCGTTACCAAGGCAGCAGCTGCCAAGGCCGAGCCTGATCAGGCCGGAGCGCTGAAGCCTGGGGCAGCCAAAAAGCCTGCACCGAAAAAAGCCACTGCCCCAAAAGCCACCGCTCAAAAATCTGCTTCTCCGAAAGCTGCTGCTAAAAAGCCGGCCGTCAAGAAGCCCATAGCGAGTAAGCCCGCCGTTAAAAAGCCAGCAGTCCAAAAGGCAGCTGTCAAAAAGCCGGCTGTCAAAAAGCCTGTAGCGACTAAGTCTGTGGCGAGCAAGCCTGTCGTGACTAAGTCCGCTTCTGCAGCTGCATCAACGAAGGGCTCGCCATCCTCGGTGGCCAGGCGGATGGCGAAGGCCGTTGCTCGCTTGGGGAGCTCTGCATCGACACCCCCCAGCGGCAACGGGGCAGTGGTCGCCGATCCGCTCTAGGGCCCATGGCTGTTCCCCAATAGGGCTGGATTCCCAATACGGGCTCAATTACCAAAGGCTGCATTGGGCCTGTTGTTGGAGCAGGTGATCGGCGAGCACGAGGGCCACCATGGCTTCCACCATCGGCACCGCCCTCGGTAGAACACAGGGGTCGTGCCTGCCCTTCGACTCCAGCGTTGTGGCGGCACCACTGGCATCAATGGTTTGTTGGGCCTTGCGAATCGTGGCGGTGGGTTTGAAAGCAACCCGCAGCAGGATCGATTCACCGTTGCTGATGCCTCCCTGAATCCCGCCCGAATTGTTGGTGGCGGTCCGCAGGCTCCCATCGGTGGTGGGGAGGAAGGCGTCGTTGTGTTGGCTGCCCTTCAGCAGGGTACCTGCAAACCCGGAGCCGATTTCAAAGCCCTTGGTCGCAGGCAGCGACATCACGGCTTTGGCGAGGTCGGCTTCCAGCTTGTCAAAGACTGGCGTGCCCATGCCGACGGGGGGATTGCGCACGACGCACTCGATCACCCCCCCACAGGAATCGCCTTCCCG